>JAQVUB010000330.1 GCA_028699735.1 Lentisphaeria bacterium
CCTGTTTTCCCTGCTGATCCGGGTTCCGGCGCAAAGCAGCATCTCAGGTGCAACTGGATTGCTGGAATTGCCTCCTGCTGAAAAAGAGCGCATCCTGGGGAATTTCGAAGTATGGGAGGCGGTACCGACCCGGGAAGCGCTGCCCTCCCGGGTAGTCAATACGCAATATCTGCCGAAGGTCGGCAGTCAAGGCACGCTGGGCATCTGCGGTTCCTTCGCGGTATACTATTATCTCTACAGCTATTATTTTGCCAAAGCCAGAAATCTGAGTTCTCGTCCGGATCCGGCCACATCTCCTGAGAATGTCTTCAGTCCTGCCTGGGGTGTTTTGATGGCACCACACGGGATCACACTGGAGGGGGACGGTTTCTATATGCCGGAAGGGGCTTCACCTCTGCGCAGCATAGAATCGATTATCAATATTGGCGTGCTGCCCTGGTCAGAGATGCCCTACAGTGATGATTCAGACAAGGATTCTGCTGACAAATTCTACCGGCAGTTGCCGACGGCAATGCTGATGAAGACGGCACTTGCCTACAAGGGTGTTCGAGGCACCACTCTGAATGCCATCGACACCCCGGATGGCCTGCAGCACCTGAAGCAGTTTCTTGCCCAGGGCAATATTGCGGTCGCCATCTGGAATTCGCCGTTGACCGCCAACTTTGACAGTTATCCAACAGCCACGGAATACGTCAATATTGGAGGAATTGGTGATATTGGCAACATCAACAACAATGTGTATGCCTGGCCGTCAGAGGATAGCGGTCGTAATCCCAGTCATGCGGTGAACATTGTCGGATATGACGATACGATCTCTTACCGGAATAAGAGCGGCGAAGAATGCCAGGGCGCTCTGCTGATTGTCAATTCCTGGGGAACGACCTGGGGTATCAGCCCGGAAGAAGACATTGAAAGAGGCTTCCTGTGGCTGGGTTATGAAGCCGTTTTGATCCACAAGAAGTTGAGCGGGCAGGTATATTCGATTGCGGCTCGCAGCGAAGATTATCAGCCCTTGCTGCTAGGCACCTTTACGTTCCAGGATCTGACGGAGAACAACTGGCTGACCCAAATCATGGGCTATCCCGTGCGCTGGCCCAGTCTTTTTACTTCCAGTGCCAATGGGCGCCCATTGGGGATTGATTTCCCATCCAATATCTATATCACCAAAAGTAATACTGCCCAGCCGGACTTTGCCGAATATCTCTTCGACCTTTCCAGCATGGCGGGCACCCCCTTCCCTGCCCTCACTTTGCAGTGCAGCCTGATAACCCCGGACGCCGTCGGCAAAATCAGCGGGTTCGAAATTGAACGCCGCAAACTGGAAGGTGACATCTGGACAGAAACCAGCAATGAGGTGCCGGAGATCGATTTCACCGTGCAGCGCTTCAGTTCATCGTATCCGACCTTCAGCGCCAGCATCAACATGCTGCAAGAGCACGAAATCGGTCTTGATGACCTGCATCCGCAGGCCGGCAGCAGTGCCTGGGGCGCTGCCAACGGTGACGGCTTTCCCGATCTGGCCATCGCTTCCATTCAAAAGAAAACAGACGGCACCTTGGAAAACATCCATCGGGTCTATCTGAATAATGGGAATGGCGGTTTTCAGGCCAACCCCATTGCCTTGCCTTTGCCTGACAGTGAGTTTGCCCGTTCCGGGCTTTCCGGTTTGCTCTGGGTTGATATCGACAACGATGGCGATCTGGACATTCTAGCCGCCAATGGTGAAGCCACATACATCTTCAAAAACAATGGGCAAGCAGTCTTCACCTTGTCAAACACGCTGTCCTATCCCGGCGGCCCGGGAGCAATTGCCAGTGCAGATTTTGACCTCGACGGGCGTCCCGACCTGGCCATTGCCGGAACCAGCGAAACCGGAACGGTCATCCTGTTTCAGAACAGCTCCGGCTCGTTCACGCCTTATCCCATCAGTCCACGCGGCAGTGACAACAGCGGTTTCGGCGTCTTTGCGCCGGCGATGGCCGTTGGCGACATCAATGGAGACGGCCAGCCAGACCTGGTCGCCAGCGGTAAGGATAGTGGCGGGTATCAGATTCTGATCTGGCACCAGAATAATGGCAATTATACCTTCACGCCCCGGCAGCTGCCTCTGCCCGCCCTGCCGCATTTCAGCATTGCAATCGCCGATTTCGATGGCGATGGCTGTGACGACATCCTCTTCAGCGCCGGAAGCCATGACGGAACGCATCTCAATGGAGTGCTGCGCGGCAGAACCGAAGGTCTGCCCGAACCGGCACCCCTTCAAAGCGGGCTGCCCCCGCTTTGGGGCGGACGTGTCCTCTGGGCCGATCTGGACAACGATGGCCGGCTGGAAGCGATCATCAGCGGCATCGAAAACAACGGACTTGATTCCTCCTACGGCTACGGAGAACTCGACCGCTATCCCCGCGATCAATACTACAAACATTACACGCGTGTGCTGGCCTGGGACAGCGACGAACAGCAGTTCCAAGGCAGCGGCATGACGCTGCCATCCACCGTCGGCTTCGCCGGCTCGTCCATCCTCAGCGCGGTCGATTTCGACAACGACGGCGATATCGACCTGCTCAGCGGAGGAGTCCTGACCTCGAAAGCCAACTTCTATTCCGCGCAGGGTCCAGATACCGATATCTGCAGCATGATCTTTCTGCTAAACCGTGCACACGGATATTTCGGCAACGAACGCGTGAACGCTGCCCCTGCAACTCCAACCGGCCTGAACGCAAACGCCCAAGACAGCGGCAAAGTCACCTTCAGCTGGACGCCTCCCGCCGATGATTCCACCCCGGAAGGTGCTCTGCGCTACCTGCTGCAGGCTGGAACCGCTTCCGGACTGTACAATCTCTGCAGCGGAAATATACCTGCCGGATTGCCAGGACAGCTGCTGAAGCCATCCGTCACCTTGCGACAACTGCCAGCAGGCAAAATCTACTGGCAGGTACGGGCTGTCGACGCCAGCGGAAAAATGTCCGACTGGAGCAGCCAGCAAAGCGTCACTGCATCTGGTTCGGAAACCGTGCCTGCTCCCGGTGACCCTCTGCAGGAGGTTCCACCTCCGGAAGTCACCATCTCCGTGAAAAGTCTGGATAGCAATGGTGCCACCGCCGGCGGTTATGTTCTTGGCGGCGGAGTGGTCAGTTCCGGTTCCACATTGCTGCTGAAGGCCTTCCCGCGAGCCGGCTGGCGCTTTTCGCATTGGGAGGGAGAAGTCTATTCACCGCTGGCCCGGAAAACCAAAATGCTGGTTTTCAGCAATGCGACGGTCACTGCCCGGTTTGTGCCGGACCGTAATCTGCTCCACACCGCCGCCACTCATACGGCTCTGCGCGACCGCAACGGGCATATCTGGGCCTGGAGCGACACGTTCAGCGAAGCCAAAACCGGGCCGGCCTGGATGCAGGCCCAGGACGGACTGCCCGCGCTCTCCGCAGCCTGTTCCCGGGTCGCAACCTGGCTGGGGGTCAATGACACCCGCACCTTTTTTGGGGTCAGCAAAGGCGAATATGACAAGTCCACCGACAACGAAAAGAATTTTCTGCGTGACAGCCTGATGACGGTCACCGGCCTGGATGGTTTCAGCTGGTGGCCCTATCCCGCCTATCCAGAAAAAACGCTGGCTATGTGGTGCGGCGGAAACAGCTATATTGCAGATCACTTGGGCACCTATACGATGGAATGGGACAATATCACATTCTGCGGTTCTGCCGCTTCCATCTATCCATATGTCAGCTGGACGGTCTCCCAGCACGACCCCAATCAGATCAACCTCGGCATTGCCCAGGTCGCCTGTACCGACACTTTTGTGCTTTTTTTGACTCACCAGGCCGGAATTTACGTGATCGGCAGCAATCATTGCGGGCAACTGGGCGACAATACCACCAATGACTATACCAGCATTTCTCCCGTCCCCGGCATGCCGGAGTTCAAGGCTATCGCCGCCGGTTGGGATTCCG
>JAQVUB010000331.1 GCA_028699735.1 Lentisphaeria bacterium
AGTAGAAAAAAAAGTGATTGGCGTCCCAGTAAAATTAAACGCACCGTTTGTAGAATTAAACGCACCTGATTCCTGGGGAGGTTGCATTTAACCTTACAAATGTGCGTTTACTTTTTCAAGTGACGAAGTCATGTAAAATTTTTTGTCTGTAAAGGGGGGCGCAGAGCCTTTTTCCAGACGTCGAGCAGTTCTTCAAAAGTGAAATTAGCGCAATTGGCGGGGCTTGTTGATGGCAGATAGGTGGTCTGCATGCCGGTGACCGGCAGCATATACTTCCGGTAGAGATCCGTTGCTGTTTTGCCAGTGGTGAACAGATGCCGGATAGAGGTTTTCCGGAGAAGCCAGCCAACTGGATTGACTTCCGGGGTTTTGATCGAGGAGTCCGAAGCACCCCGGATCTGACAGCTGGCAAGGACATCCCACAGAGCTATTTTGGATTCCTGCAGAAAACGCAATTTTTCTTCCGGCGTCACCGGCAGGGGCATTTTCAACAGGGTGGCTAAAATAGGCCAGAAGTGGTTTCTGGGATTCGAGTAATAAAAACCATAGCGTATGGATTGCGGGGAGGGAATACTGCCCAGAATCAGAATTGTGGAATCCGGGGAAAAGGCCGGTTCGAAGGCATGTTTGACATGGTTTGTTATCGCTTTTTTTTTCATGTTCTGTAACAAGTATCTTGTCAATCGGCGGAAGAAGGATTTTGTGCAGGTGTAACCTGAATCAGAAACACTTCATGCAAATCAAGGTTAAGGGAATGGATATATTTAAGAAAACGAGTTACCGTTTCATATATTTGCAGGCTGCCCATATCCAGAGGAAGAGGATGACAGCAATCATAAACATTCGTTGCAAGGCTTCCTTGCAGCAGAATGCTCGCAGGAACCATTTCAGATATTTGGGCAGCCATTTTTTGAATTTGAAATTGGATTTGCCATCCTGTCGGTCTTCCCAGCTGGTCGGCACTTCGATGATGGTGAATTTCTTTTCGCGTGCTTTGACGACCAGTTCGATTCCCAGTTCGAAGCCGCCATCGCTTTCGATCGGAATTTGCTTCAGCATGCTTTTCCGGTACAGCTTGAAGCTGTTGGTCGGGTCATGGGTCGGCAAGGCTGCAAGGTAAAACAGCGCATTTCCAGCCATTTTGGACAGCAAGGATTTCAGCCATGGGCCGCCGTTTTGCTGGCCTCCGCGCATATAACGTGATGCGCAGACGATATCGGCATTCTGCTGTCGGGCTGCTTCGAGCATATCGTTGATGACTGCGGGCGGGTCGCTCAGGTCAGCCATGGTTACCACGACGAATTCTGTTTCGGCGTATTCCATCCCGGTTTTGATGGCATTCAAGGCCCCCCTGCCATATTTGTTTTTCAGCAGGATGACTTGAAAGGGCAGGGTTTCTGCGGTCTTGCGGGCAGCCGGCAGAGTATTGTCATCATCCTGGTCATACACCAAAATGACCCTCAGCCGATGGTGAACCTGTCCGGCGATCTTTTCAAGGACTGCGGAAATATTACCGCCTTCGTTATATACCGGGAGCACCAGGGAGAGCAGGGGCTTTCCGTCGCCGTTTTTCAGATGCCTCCGAGCTTTATCTGTTCGAGAATCCATTCAATTACCTCAGAGAGAATATCTTTCAGAGCGGTATCGGCCTTGAAACCAAGCAACTTTTCAGCCTTATGCACATCCGGAACGCGTTTCTGAACATCGTACTGGTATGGCGCATCGGAAACATACGAGAAATTCCGCTTGCCCTGATGGATTTTGTCCCAGATCATTTGCGCCAGTTCCAGTACGCTTGTTGATTCTGCAGTGGAAAGATTGAAGTCTTCATTGATGGCGGCGGGATTTTCAATACAGAGCCGGATGCCTTTTGCGAGGTCTCCCCCATAGGTATAATGCCGGATTTGCTTCCCGGAACCGAGCAGATGCAGCGGATCCTGCCCGCGGGCAATTTTCTGGATCAAGTCAGGTACGACATGGCTCAGAGCCAGTTCGAGATTGCCGGAACAGATTTTTCGTTCGCAGAGTGCTTTTTTTTCACCGGTTCCGACGCAATTGAAAGGGCGGATGATCGTATACGGGAGTTGATATTGTTCCCAGGCTCCCTGGGCAAAGTATTCGCAGGCCAGTTTCTGGAAGCCATAGGTGCTTTTCGGCGGCGGTGAATTGCGCTGTGCTCCTTCCGGCGTCGGGAACACCTCCGCTGATTCATAGACCATGCTGGAGCTCAGAACATTGATTTTTTTCAGATGATGTTTTTTGAAGGCATCCAGGGCGGCATCAAAAGTCGAAGCGATGATGCGTTCATTTTCAGCCAGCAGATCATAGGCCATTTCATGAAAGTAGGTAATTCCACCGATCATGGCGGCCGCAGCAACGATCTGGTCGCATTCCGACGCCATCTTCTTCAGCAATGCTGTGTCTTTCGCGTCGCCTTCAACAAAATGGTAGTTCGGATGACGGTCATAGGATTTTGCAACTTTCCCATATTTTGAAAAGTTGTCGATGCCATAGACAACATGGCCATGCATCAGTAATTCATCAACAAGATAGCCGCAAATAAACCCGGCGGAACCGGTGATCAGAATTTTCATGATAGAGAACCTTTCAAGCGATGAGGGGGTGCAGGGTCAGGGTGCAGGGTGCAGGGTGCAGGGTGCAGGGTGCAGGGTGCAGGGTAAAGCCTGAACTACATACGGGGGCGGGTCAGTTTTGTTGATGTTTTGACCAGATGCCCCAGCAGTCGACAAAGGGCTGTTGCGGAAAGATGGTTAGATATTCTTTGTGGGGCACCCCCAGGATGATGCCGTCAGCCTGGGCGAGGGCTTCTTCCAAAGGGCAGGTATCCGGCAGCCAGGGATCAGAGGAGATGACCTCCGCCATACGGAATTCAAGCAATTTTTTGATTTTAAAGGAAAGGCTTTCTCGTGTATCGTCATTATCCGCTTTGAAGGTCATACCCAGAATGGCGATTTTGCGCTGTCTGAGATCGCCATCGAAGTGCTGGCTCATCTGATCGACGAGAAAAGACGGTAAGCCTTCGTTGACCAGCATAGCAGAATGCCCCAGGTGGAAGTGGTGTTTATGGAAGGCAGCGATCTGCATGGTGTCTTTGAAAAGGCAGGGGCCGGCGGCCAAGCCAGGTCTGGCGAAGGAACGGGCACGGGGATAATCTTCGGTCATTGCCGCAAAGATCTTGTGGAAGTCATAGCCGAATTCGGTTGCCATCATGTAGAACTGGTTGGCGATAGCGAATTGCAGATAACGCCAGCTGTTGGTCATCAGTTTGGCCAGTTCCGCTTCCTCCGGACTAAGAATAATCGTTTTTTGGGTGATTCTGGAAAACAGGGCAACGGCTTCCTGTTCTGCTTCCGAGGAAGTTGCTGAGACCAGCTGTGGCAGACTGAATATTTCGCAGATTCCCTTGCCCTCCTGAATCCGCTCCGGGCAGAAGGCAATTTTTCTGACTTTTGATTCTTTTTGCAGAATGTTTTCGATGACTCGGGTTGTGCCCGGATAGATAGTACTGCGCAGAATAATCAGTTGGTCGGGATGGAAATGCTTTTTATAATGACGAATAATCCGGATGATATCCTGAATTCTTGGGTTGAGATGCTCATCAATCGGAGTACCGGTGATAAAGCAAACCACGTCTGCGTTCTCGACAACGGTATCATCGCTGGTGATGAAAAGGTTCTTATTGAGATGGCGGTCGAGGATTTCCTGGGCGCCTTCCTCCTGGAAAGGAATTTTCCCTTGATTGAGGGTCTGAACAGCCTGCTCATTGATGTCCAGAAGCGTGACATGTACACCCTTGGAGGCAAAAGCCAGCCCCAGGGGAAGCCCGACATGACCACAACCGCCAACAACCACCAAGTGAATTGTTTTGTCATCATGCATCATAAAAAAATCCCAGTATCAGTAATCAATTCCGTATGATATTTG
>JAQVUB010000332.1 GCA_028699735.1 Lentisphaeria bacterium
AGGCGATCGCCTCAACCCCAAACGACAACAACTTCTCCTTCGTTCCCACTTCACTAAAACGCGAAACCCCATAAACCCTACGCTTGACACCAGACAACTCCACCGCACGTATCGCCATACGACCCAGGGAAACCCCAATCTTCCCACCAATCCCCAAAATCAACAAATCCCCATCCATTCGATGAAAATATTCAACCAAAGCCAACGAAGGCTCCGATAAACGTAAATCCAAAGCTTCCTCAGTCCCTATCTTGTTCAACATCCTTAGTCCCCTTTTTAAAAACCAAACAGTTGTTTTCTTTTACTGTATTTCCTTTTTGTCGTCTGTCAAGTAAAGTGATACGCCATAAGCTGGATGGCAGTAATATTTTTTTTTACAACGAAAGATTCTAACGACCCGAAAAAAAATCATGGAATGAACAACGCATTCCTGCAGTCAAAGCAGCTTCCCCATGAAATCTTTTCGGGGCGGTTAGTGTCTTTCCTTGTTGAAAAAGAATTCTCTGTTGCCCGGTTTCACAAACGTATTGCCGGAACGGCCCTTCATTCCGCAAGATTTCCATGATTTTTTGCAAATTTGATTTGGGGCACTATTTTCTTCGTTGTGGTTCAAAAAAAACGAGATTGCGGGAGAAATTATGGCTTGGGGAATGAAGAATATTGTGATTTGTCTGTATGGTTCTTCGATCATGGAAGGACGTATTGGCGTTGAGGATCCGAATGATCGCTGGTACAATGGGTTCCAGCGAATGCTATCGAAGGCACATCCGGATACCTGTTTTCCGCTTGTCAATAGTGCAGTGGGCGGCGAATCAACGCGGGAAATCATGCAGCGCTTTGATCGGGACATCCTGCCGTACAATCCTGACTTTTGCCTGTTTATGGTCGGAGGCAACAACCATGACTGTGTAAAACCGCAGCGCATCCTGGCCGAAGGCGAACTGCAGCGCCTGATGCAGGATTTTTCAGCGAGGCTTCCAGTAAAAACCAGACCCGTCGGGGTCGTCATCAACCCGGTAGTGGACGAGTGGCACTTTGCCAGCAAGCACCCAGCCTATCAGGAATACCTGGCCTCCTTCGGCGGCAGTCTTGATGCCAGCCTGAATCCTGAAAGGCAAGCCGCGAGGAATTTCTTCATCCAGAACGGCTGGCCCTATCTCGACCTCTACGCCCTGATGTCAGGCACTCCCCAAAACTACGTTCTTCACGAGGATGGCATTCATCTGAACAAGGCCGGGCACGATCTGTTCGCCAGGGAAATGTTCCAACTCGTCGACGGCCTGCTGTAAAGAATAAAATGGCCGTTGGGAGGTCAGCAACCTTTCCCGTTACGCAGCCAGACACTCATCCGGGAGTCGCCCCGATTTTGCCAGAGCGCATATGGAACGGCCAAAATCGAGACCGCTTCAAATTGAGGAGTTGCGCTGAAATAAAGCCCGCAATCGTCCGGCAGACTTTCCTTCCAGCCTTTTCCGCGCAGACCGAGTGTTCCCTCCGGTAGTCCCTCAACCGCTTCGAATTGCCAGGCACTTTCCGGATCCAGCAGTAAAGAGCCTGGATCGGCAGCGTTATCCAGGCCTTCGACGGCGTAAACCAAGGGACCGCGCCGAATCGCCACCCGCCCACGACAGGCGGAAACGCGTAAATCCGCACGCACGATTTCAACTGGCATAGCAAGAGAAAGTTCCACAACATCACCGTCCTGCCACAGCCGCTTCCAGGTAAGGCACCCGTTCTGCCGCTGCAGGGAACTCAGATCCTGACCATTGAGGGAAACGGAAGCATTCCGGCACCAGCCCGGAATGCGGCAGGAAAAGGTGAACGGTTCCTGACCATGGAAGACAATCCGGATATGTCCGTCATAGGGATATTGGCTTTGCACTTCGACTTGGCAGTTCCTGAAAGTCGCCTGACCTGCCGCGGGAATTTCCAGGCGCAGTTCCGACTGCCCATAACTCCAGCAGAAGCTTGCCAGCTGTGGCAGAAAACGGCAGAACGAGGTCGGACAGCAAGAACAGGAAAACCAAGGACGACGTTCCCGAGCATAAGTTACTCCATGTTCCCACGTGTCGACGCCAGTCTCCAAACGGTTGACATAAAAAAACCGGTCACCTTCCAAACTTATACCGCTCAAAGCACCATTGTAAAGAATCTGTTCGAGCACATCCGCATAGCAGGCTTTTCCAGTCAGATTCATCATGCGCCTGGTAAAAAAAAGCAGACCGATGGAAGCGCAGGATTCCGCATAGCCATCGTGCGGCAGATGATAATCACAGGTAAAACGTTCATTCATCGGTGTTGAACCAATCCCGCCCGTCAAATACATACGCTTTTCAGTGATGTTTTTCCAGATTTCCTCACAACGGGTCAACAGAACCGCATCGCCTGTGCGAGCGGACAGATCGGCCATGGCGCAATAAAGATATACTGCCCGTACAGCATGGCCTTCCGCAGTACGTTGTTCGTGCACCGGACGCTGCGCCTGCACAACCGGAAGATAATCTTCTGCCACGCCTTCTTCAGTCTGAAAATAATTCGGAGTCTGTCCACGGCTGTTAACAAAAAATTCCGCCAGATCGAGATAGCGTTTTTCACCAGTAACATCATAGAGTTTGCAGAGAGCCAGTTCGATTTCCTCATGCCCGGGACAGCCCTTTTTCTGATGAGGCTCCGGGCCGAAAACCGTCGCAATATAGTCCGCATACCGGCACAGGCAATCGAGAAATTTCCGTTGCCCAGTCGCCTGAAAATGCGCCACAGCGGCTTCCATCAGATGCCCGGCACAATACAGTTCATGATCGGTAATCAGCTTCTTCCAGCGTTTTTCCGGTTCAACCTGAATAAAATAGGTATTCAGAAATCCATCAGGCTGTTGCGCCGAAATGACCAGATCCACATATTCATCCAGCTCGGCAGCAAGCCCGGCATTGGGCTCGACAAGCAACTGCAACGCCATCCCTTCCAAAACCTTGGCAAAGTCCGAATCCCAGTAGATATGCGGTTGCTTTGCCATGCCAGGACGCCACTGCAGGCGGAACGCATCAATGCGGCCAGTGTCCCGGCACTGACGCACAGCGGAGGGTATGGTCACCTTACCATTGGTGCGCTGCCTGGGAAACAAAAAGCCATCCTGCAGACGAACCTCGCTCAATCTCGGACTTCTATACTTGAACATCAAAACTCCTTGGCAAATGATATAATCGAATCAGACCCGCCTGCTTTCAATCAACTTTCCGCAAAAAATATCCTGCAGGACTCTTACTAGACCCCATCCAAAAAGCTTTTTTAACCACGAAAGGCACGAAAAAGCACGAAATTTTTGAAGGAAAGTTGATGTCCCAACCTGATACTTCATCGCTAAAGTTTGCTTTTTGTTGCCTTTGGCTTGAATTACGATAAAATTTCTGAAGATGACGATCACCACACGAACCCAACTCTAAAAAAGTTCGTGCTTTTTCGTGCCTTTCGTGGTTAAAAAAAACCTTTTTGGACGCCCTCTAACTATAACTTTTTCAACCCCTCCTGACAAGAGACAATGGATGATATTTTCAATGTGTCCTTATTCCAATGAATTTTTTCGTACTGCGATCATTACATTTCTTTTGAAGAAGATTTAATGGACGAAAGACAAAGGACAAGGGACGATGGACGATAGACGATGGACGATAGACGATGGACCTGATGGACCCTATGGACCTTATGGACCTTATGGACGTGGACGATGGACGATTGACTTTAATGGACAGGTTGACGGCTGATAGCTGATAACTATGGGCTGTGGGCGCCAGCCCGCTCCAAGGTATTTCGTGCTTTTCGTGGTTAAAAGAAATCCACTGTCACCCAGCTTCATCTGGCGTAGTGCGAAATCCAGGTAATGGCTCAGTCTTCTGTAGTGCAGGGTAAAAGCGGGACTATGGGACTATGAATGGGACTATGGGACTAT
>JAQVUB010000333.1 GCA_028699735.1 Lentisphaeria bacterium
GTAAATGGTAAGTTGTTGGGGAGGTTTTCGATCCTATCCATGATCGGTCGGATCGGTCGGACAAGAACTTGTATGCCAATGGCTTGTGGATTAACTTTCAAAAAACAAGATTTTTGGGGATAGTAGCACAAACTTTTTTTTGAGGTGGGTTGGTGAGTTGATCATAACATTAAAAAGGAGCCGGGAAGATGAAAAAAAGCAGTGTAGTTATCATGCAAATTCTGGTACTGGCGATGTTGGCGGCAGGCTTGCTGACGGGTTGCCGTCATCTTGGGCGTCAGGTGTCCGGCGACGGTTGCGGCAGCGGTGAAATTCCGCTTGTCGGTTCTGTGGCAGACCGGCAGGGGCAAGCGGCGGCTCCCTGGGTGGTAGAAGGAACTGGGGTTGCTGGTGTGCTGAATTTTCAGGTTTTGCCCCAGTGGACGGATGAGGACAGCCGTCTGGTGGCCGATGAAATTGCCCGGCGTCTGACGGGGAGGTTGGCGGAGGCGAATCTTCGTCAGCATCAGGCCCGGGCGGATATTCGGGTGTATCTGAAAACCAACGCTGCATTGTATAATAAACGGGCTGATTTTCATGTGTACAAAGGCGAACTGGATTTGCTGGTCGAACGTGTTTTCGACCGTCAGGTGTTGCAAAGAACTCAGTTGACTGGCGAAGGCAAACCCGGGCAGGGGGCGGCAGAAGGGCGTCGCCTTCTGGGCGCTGCTCTGGCGGAACAGGCCGGCAGTCTGGTGCTGGAAAATTGTAGTTCCGCCCGAACCGGGCTGGTAGCTGCCGATATCAGTATCCAGGATCGTTTTCTGGCGCAGGCGGATGCGGATTACGTCAGCCGATTTGTCCGGGAAGTTCAAGGGCTGGAGGGGGTGGTTTCCTGCGCCCTGATTGCTCATGAACGTGGCGGGCAGGCACTTTTCCGGGTGGTTTATTTTGCTGAAAAATTTCCACAAGGCCTGATGAATGCGATTTCGTTGGTGGGTAATTTGAATTTCAAGGTGAAATGATGTGTTTTCAGAAAGGGGTGAACCATGAAAAATCAGTGCTGGTATCGAACGGGTCTTATTCTGATGGCAGTTTTTTGGGGAATCAGTGGTTCGTTTGCAGCAGCAGAGGAGGCGTTGTTGCGGGAGGCACAAAGGCAGTTGGCCGGCAAGGTGGAAAAAAGTCTGGCAGCGTCCGGGCTTTCCGGGCAAGGCGCGCTGGCTTTATTGCCGCTGCCTGGAGATGATGCTGCCGGCAGCATGGCCGGCTTGGTGAAAAACGCGGCTGTCCGTTCAGGGATCAAAGTGGTTGAGCATAGCGATCAGCCCATGTTCGAAAAGCTTCTCGCAGAGGCTTCGCAGAATCTGCGTGACCGTCAGTTTCTGAAGGCCGATACGGTAGCCGAGATGGGGCAGCTGATTTCAGCGGGCATGCTGATGTATGGCGGGTTGTCATTCAATTCCGGCAACGATGGCATTTTTGTCGAGGTCTGGCTCAATGTAGTTGAAGTTGCCAGCGGGCGGCATCTCTGGGGTGATGTTTTTACCCTGCGTCATTACCTTGGCGATAATGTCCGGGGGATCGTCGAGTTAACTCCCGAGTTTCGCGATTTGTTCAAGCAGGTTGCTGACAGTGTCCGGGACAGTTTGCGGCAGGCGCCATCGCTGTCCGGTGTCAAAAAGGTTTTGATTGTGCCCTTGGCGGGCGATTTGGATCATTATGTCACTGGTCATGTGCGAAATGCCATTTCTGCCACTGCTCTGCTGCCGGTGGACTTGGGCGTGCGGTCACTGGCCCAGGCAAGGATACTGGCGGAAGCGGAAGGGGCTGACAAAATGCCGGATGCCATTTTGGTGGGAGCGGTGCGGGATCTTGCACAGCGCCTTGAAAAGCTGTCGATCGGGGGTGAAATATGGCGCAGCGACGTGGAAGTGGAATTGCAGATACTCGACAGCCAAAGCAATACGGTTTTGTGGAGCGATACCATTTCCCACAGTTATCGGGAGAAGGTAGGCCAGGAAGAAAAGGTCGTTACCTGGCTGTCAGAAAGTCCCAAAAGGCTCCTTTATATTCTGGGGGGGCTGATTGTTCTGCTGATCCTCTGGCGCAGCTTGGTATTTATCAAAAAAAACATGACCCGGGTGCGCTGAGAAGGGAAGCCCTGCAATTCCTTTTTTGCAGGAATAAATGGGCGTTTTCCGGTCATAAGGGATAAGGAGCTGGCCTATGGACAGATCAGGTGAATTGCAGGCCCGGCAGGAAAAACTGGCTGGACGGATAGGAATTCGCAGCAGTGTGGCAAGAAAACTCCCGTCGGGTCCCCAAGCGTATGTTATTAAAGTGGCTCCTGGGGTGATTTTGCTGCTTCTGCTGCTGGCGGGGATTTTCTACTGGCTTCAGAGACGCCAAAGCAATTCCGATGAGGAATTGTCCCGGGTCAGCGCACGCTATGCCCAGGCGGTTGGCTTGCTGGTGGCTGACAAGCCGGAAGAATCCGGTGGGCGTGTTGGGCTGGCGACGGCGTGGGGCGTGGCGCCTGGCCTGGCGGTGAGCAATGCTCATGTGGCAGTGCTGCTGGAGTCTTTGCTGGCGCAAGGCATCCCAGTCTCCATCGTGGTGAATGGAACTGGTGAGTCGTTGCCGGTTGCTGCAGTTTCCAGGCATCCGGAATTTCGCATGGAAGAAGGGTTTTATGATCTGGCTCTGATTGCCGTCACGAAGGATTTTCCGCTGCATTTTGCCTTGGCAGCGGTTTCGGAGCTGGAACATCTGCAGGCCGGTGTGCGGGTGGCATATCTTGGTTTTCCGATGGAGAATTTGCGGGACGGGAATGTCAATACTGCAAAGCCGGTGGCTACGATGCAGTCCGGGATTATCACCGCGTTGTCGGACTTCAACCAGGTCGATGCCGGCAGCGGCAAAAATTTCCTGATCAAGCACAATTTAGGGGTTACTGGTGGTGCCAGTGGCAGTCCCCTGTTTGATGTCCAAGGCCGGGTTGTGGGGGTTGTCAATGCCATGAATATGGTGCGTCAACTGGTTTTGATCAATGATAAACAGCTGGCGGAATCACGCTCACCCTCTGCAGCTATGGTGAATTTCGCGCATCGTATTGATTTACTGGGTGCTGTGCCTGCGCCTGCCGGGCGGAAGTTGCCATTTCGATCCGGGTATTGTTCAGAGAATTCAGAAGCAATGAAGGATGTTGAAGCAAGTGCGCCTCCCCCTCCATGATGCATTTGCATTGGCGGATATAGAACGGGGCAGTTTTTTAAGACAAGGAGTTTTTGATGAGTATTCTGTTCAAATCAAAGCGGGAGCGTGAGAAAGAGAGCCGCAAGGAAAAACGGCAGGCTTTCCGTAAGGCTGACAATGCTCTTGATGATGTGAAAGAGCGCATCAAGGATTTGGAACGTGGTGCAAAGAAGCAATGGGAAGACGCGCGGGCGGCTTTGCAGGGAGGACAGAAAGCGTCCGCCAGTCGTCAGTTGACCAGCTATCGAGCCGCCCAGGTACTGATGACCAAACTCGAACAGAAGCGTTGGGTTTTTGAACAGTACGTTGCAAAAATGCAGGCCGCTTCCTCGGATGCTGAATTTGCCACTGCTCTTGACTGCTTGAACAAAGTGACCGTCATCGATCCGGAAAAAGTCAGCGATGTCTTTGCCGAGAGTCAGGATTTGCTTGGTGAACAGCTTGATGCCGACCGTTTCTGGAATAAACTTTACGAAAAAGAAATGGATGGAGCCGGTGCGGCGCTGGAAGACTATATTCCTTCGCTGGAAGAATTGTCCGGGCAGCTGGAGGCGGAGGCCGCTGCTGAAATTGGCGCTTCGGCTCCAGCCAAGGCGGCTGGCCAATTGGTTCAGTGTATCGAATCCGGACGCGCGAAAGTGAAAGATTTGCTTGACAGTAAATAGAGGGCGTCCAAAAAGCTTTTTTAACAACGAAA
>JAQVUB010000334.1 GCA_028699735.1 Lentisphaeria bacterium
GCATTCACGGTTTGAATGCTGCGACTCTCCTTTGCGCAATGCGCTGCGCTGGCTGTTAAAAACTGCCCGCCCTCTGCCTTTACGGCAGCTGACTGTCCTGCCCTTGTTGCGGGTACTGCTGGAATTATGCGAGATACTGTTTGAAAATCCCATCGGGGGAAACTATATTAATCGAGATTTTTTTTCGCATGCCAAGTCGTATGATGACTTTGTCAAGCACTGGGGGATCTTTAATTGATCATGGAAGAAGTCTATGCAGGCAGAGCTGGCAGCAAATAAAAACTTTCATGACGATGCGGGATCTGCCTTGGATCCTCTGAAAGTCCAGAAAATTGCCTTGGCCATCTTTGCAAAGAAACTCCCCTTCTTTATCTTGATCTTTATTTGTCTTTTTGCAGTACTGGAATATGTATTCTGGAAGCAGAAAATCAGCCGTCTGGATCGCTATGCCGCTTTTGCCAGTCTGATTTATAATCCAAAGAGTATTGAGCAGTATCGTCCCCTTGATTCCAAGCTGGTGACCGACCTGTTTGTTCGCAGCAATGTCCGCAGGGCGGTCGCGGTAAAACTGGGACTCTCCCCAGAGGAAGAGGCCAGTCTGGGCGGAATGATTGAGGCCCAGCAGGTAAAAAACAAAGCGAATTTTATGATTATTTCTGCGAAAGGGGCTACCCCAGAGAAGGCGATCGAATTAAACCGGGCGGTTGTCGCTCTTGGAATCGAGGAATTTCTGAAATTTCGGAACTCGGACTTGGCGGATCGCCTTGATTATCTGCAAAAACAGAAGGATTCGGGATTGAAAGAACTCGCAGAGTATGAACTTGAAATGCAAAAGCTGCTCGATCCTGTCAGCCTGGCGACACCGGAACAGCAATTGACCAAACTGCGACAAACGATTTCCGGGCAACTGATGACGGTGGCAGAACTGAATATCAAGGTCACCAATCTGCAGCAGCAAATCAATCAGATCAATGAACAACTGAAGAATATCGACCCGAAGATTCAGGATCATCTCAATACCATCAGTTATTATGCTTCTGAAGAGGAACGCCTGAACCGGGAATTGCTCCGCTCACGACAGCTGTATACGGATCAGAATCCGAAAGTCAGAGCTGCCCAGGCAGAATTGCTGCTGATCCGGGAACAAAAAGAAGCTTTTGCCAAAGAAAAAAATCTCGATATGCTCGATCCGGATATTACACAGCGTTTGCAACAACTAAAAGACAACCAGCTTGTTTTTGCCAAAGAATTGACCGACCTGGTTCAGCAGCAGGAAATTGCTGTTCAGGAGCTCGAGCAGAACAAAAAGCGCTCCGAAAACTTGCTCACGTCCCTTGCAGAGGAAAATAAGCTGAGCAATAAAATTGCCTCCGTCCGAAATGCTTTACGAAAACTGGATGGCGATATTCCGGATTTAAAGACCTTATTGGCTTCGGTGCCGCAGGAATTGCTCGTTCTTGAGCCGGCTGGCAATGCGGTTTTGACGGATAAGAGTCTGCTGAAAAAAACCGTTGTTGCCTTATTTCTGGCCGGTATTCTGGTTTTCAATGTGGCTTTGGCCTGGGTCGCAATCCTCTTTTTAGCAGGAAAGATTGAATCCATCAATGAAATCGTTCTGCTAACCGGACTGGATTGCCTTGGCGGATTTCCGGATATTCAGAAGACCTCTGCAGATGATGATCGCCTTCTCGAAATTTCCCATGACTTGTTTTTTCAATTGAAAGATTATTTGAAGAATGGGCAAATCCTTTTTGAAGCTGGTTTCATCGGCGCAGTCAGCCAGGACAAAATCCGCGAATTGCTGAATATCAATTTTGCCATGAATGGCATGCGTCATTTCAACCTGATCTGCGATTCAATGGAAAATCTTGAGAAAAATTCCACTGCAGAAAACCCGGAAAGCAGTCATGCGGACTGGGAAGATGAACTGCTTGCAGTGGAAAAAAAGAACGCGGGACTGGGTCATTTTTGCGTGAATAATCCGCACCTGCTGCTCTCCTCGGAAATCGAAATTCTTTCCAGAGATATCAATATTCTGAAAAAACATTATGATCTCATCGTGATCAGCCGTAAAACTGCCTTTAACGGCAACGAACTCTCCTTCCGGCAAATGACCGATTTTGCCGAATGCACGGTTCTTTTCTTTGGCTTTCGAAAAACTCCTCGCCGGATTCTGCGTCAGCTGGCCCGGATGAAAAACAGTCTTTCCGGGCAACTTTGCTGTCTTCTTACTGGAGTAAAAAAAGATGAGTGGGCGTGACCTTTTACATTTTCTTTTTCTTTCCGTGCTTTTATTGTGTGTATTGCCTTTGAACGGCTGTAAAAGCGTCTATGAAAATCTTCCGGATGCCTCGACGATCATGCTCGAAGAGTCAAAAGTCACTCAGGAGGAGATTACTCGTCGGGAGGATCGCCTTCGTGAGATTTCCGCTAAGCCCTATCCCGATTATTACATTGATGCCGGCGATATTTTTACTATCAAGGTATATAACAATCCCGATCTGGACGTCGTTTCTCCAGTAACTCCGGATGGTTATATTGCCATGATGTTTGTCGGACAGATCAAGATCGGCGGCCTAACCATACCGCAAGCGGTTGAACGCGTACAGGAGGCTTTGTCGAAATACATCAAAAATCCGGTTGTAGGGATTCTGCCGACAGAAATCAAATCGCAGACTGCGACAATCAGCGGAGCCGTCGTGAAAACGGGCGTCTACTCCGTGCATGGAAATGTCACCCTGGCAGATCTTTTCGCCTATGCGGGCGGCGGCGAATCACGGCTCTTCGATGGTAAAGTACTCGATAGCTACGACTTTAAAAATTCTTACCTGGTACGGGGCATGGATATCCTGCCGGTCGATTTTACAGAAGCGATTGTTCGGGGTAACCCCTTGCACAATATCCGAATGCAGAAGGGGGACTATGTCCATATCGCTGCCCGCACTGAAAAAATGGTTGCTGTTTTCGGTGAAGTCATGACACCTCGTTTCCAACTCTGGAATGCTGGCATGGGCTTGCTTGAAGCAATCAGCAATGCCGGGGGACTTCGAGACGAACATTGGGAATCTGCGGTGATCATGCGCGGCGGAATGGGAAACCTGAAGTTCTACCGGGCAGATTTGCAGGCTATTTTACAGGGGGCCAAGCCGAACGTCCCCCTCGAAGCCGGCGATATTGTCTATATTCCAAAAGACTCGATATCCGGATACAATGTCTTTGTCAAAAAACTGCTGCCGACCGCGCAGCTGCTGAACGCCTTTATGATGCCGGTTTTATGGGGGAAAAGCTTGAGCGAATAATCAAAGCAGAGCGTTTTCATTCTTCTGCCCGCAGCGGATAATACCTCGCGTTTGCAAAGGGGTGCAGTTCCCAAGTAGGTAGAGGGCGTCCAAAAAAGTTTTTTAACCACGAAAGGCACGAAAAAGCTTGGGGTGGACTGGCGTCCACAACCTATTTTTTAACAACGAAAAACACAAAAAGACTCGAAAATTTTTTTAAAGGTTGTTGCGTTGAGGTAAAAGATCGTTTAGGAAAATTTCATGCTCGTACCATCAACCCTATGTGGTCACTTCCCTCCTTGTTAACATGTGTCGGAGGGAATATGGAGCGCCGGTGTCTCGCCGGCTCCCCTTGGGCCGTGCAAGCTTGTGTGGACCTTTCCCTCCTCGGCGTCTCCGCCGGCATCGTGTTTCGCTTTCATCACATCAAAACCCTAAAAAAAATTCTCAAAAATGAGAAAGTGTTTCATGGATAGAAACTTGCGTGTCCTGTTTCAAAAAATCTTTCTCAGGGTGCAGTTCCCAAAAGTAGGTAGCCCCAATCCAATAAGGTACCAGGTTGCAGGTTTAAAAAGTAGCGTAACCGTCCCGGTTGCGATTGTGATGGGGCGACTGTGTTTTATTGTACTTGCGGCTTT
>JAQVUB010000335.1 GCA_028699735.1 Lentisphaeria bacterium
CGGACGGCGGACATTTCCGAACAAAGGAAGGCTGACCAGGGGGCGTGCAAAGGTGGTTGCATAATAATAAAAAAATTGTTGCTGTGCGATGGTTCCCCAGTTCAGCAACTTTTCATAGATTTCCCGGTTGCTGGGAGCGTCAAGGGTTTTGGAAAAGTCTGCTGTAATAAAAGCAAGGTAAGGCACAAGGTTGCCCGGTAACTTCCCGCCCACAAGGGCAGACGCCGCAGGCGGCTTTTCTGTTGTCAGACTGCCATATACCAGAAAACGCAACTGCAACTTCGGATATTTTGCTGCAAAATAAGGAGAAGCTTCCTGGATCAAATAATCAAAGATTGGCCCCCCGGGCGACTGATATTTTTCCTCCAGAGCCTGACAGTCCGGGCAGTAACAAATTTTGCAATCATGATCATCATGGGACACATCCACGCGCACTGCCTCATTGGTCTTGACATGATTCTGCTGCAGAAGTTTTTCGATGTTTCCGGTCATGGTTTGACGCAATCCGGAATTGGAAAAACAACGATGCTTTCCCTGATAAACCCTTTCTCCCTTTTCATTCATTGGAAAATATTCCGGATTGCTTTCAAAATAAGCTTTGTCCTTCAGAAAATCGTAACCCTGCCCTGCCAGTGGAGGCACCAGCCTATTATAAGTAGACCCCGTCCAAAAAGGGTTTTGCTTTTTTTTTTAGAAAAAAGCCTACACGCGCGTGCGCGCGCGTGAAAAAAAGTGCACTTGGAGTATATTTTACATTGTCCTGAAAAAAACAGCGAAAAAAATACATCCAAGGGCACATCATGAAATTTAATCCACAAAACTTTGAACGCAATCTTTTCTTCGAAAATCCACACACTGACACTTCGCTTTTGATTCATGACACGATTCAGTTTACAACCCATTACCCTGAGGTTCTTACACGGATTCATGAAGATCAGCTAGCCCACGGCCTTACAAAAAAGAAACAGCGCCTGGAAGACGTCGCGTTCAATCGCAAACAACAGGCGAAGAATGAAGTCTTTCTGCCCGGCATACCGGACCTTTTCTGCAAAAATGATGAAAATATCCTGCAGGAAGATGATCTTGTCCTGCAACAGGGACGTGATCGCGTCCCCCCCCTGGTTGTTTTCATTTTATTGATCCTTCGCGGTTTTTACGGATCCATCACCAATCGGACAGCTGTTGACCGCATTGGCGAATCCTGCACGCTTCAAATTGTTCTGAGCCATTTCGGGTACCGCTGCCCCAAGCGTTCCTCTATTTCAGAGAATCTGAACTGCATCCGGGAGGAAACGCTGGACTTTATTCTGAAATGTCAGCTGCAGCATGCGTATAACTTTCATCTTGATGACTTTAACGAAAGCACGATCGACAGCACGTCCTGTTACGCCGACATGGCCTTTCCCACAGACACTCGATTGGTTTCGGTATCCGCATGCAACCTTTGGAGTATTCTTGAGGCTCTTGGAGATCAGAAATTTATAGAGTTTGCCCCAGGAGCCTGTGCTAAGAAATGGGTACGCAAGGTGCGGAACAAGTCTCTTGCAATTTCAATGACATCATGCAAGAGCGACACATTGTTCAGAAAGCGTGTCGAGGAACTTGCGGATGCGGCCTCTAAACTGGTTGGAAAGTTGGAACCCTACGTCTGCCAACTCAATGAACGTGTCAAAAACGAGGAATATGGCAAGCTGCTTGCGCCAGCCTGGCGAGCCTTTGTGAAACTGACGGAAATAGCGGATCGCAACTACACAGCCACGTGTCACAGTATTGGTCAAATGGTGGCTCGGGTTCTGAAAAAACGAAAACTGAAAGCTTACGAAAAGTATCTCGGCCCGGCCGATCCTGATGCACAAATGATTGTCAAGGGAGACCGCAAACCGGTTATCGGATATCATCCACAACTGGCTCGCAGCCGCGAGGGTTTGGTCACCTGTGTACAATTGAACCCCGATATGCTCAATGATTCAAGCAGCCTTATCCCTACGCTGAAACAGAGCATTGACAATACCGGCATTATCCCCCGGACTCTCTCGACCGATGACGGTTACACTTCCGCAGACAATCTGGCCATGGCAAAACAGATTGGCGTCAAAGACATTTCGTTCAGTGGCGCCAAGGGGAAGAGGCTCTATGACGACGAAGAATGGAATTCATTGATAATGTGCGAGTTGCGAAATAGTCGATCCGCGGTGGAATCGCTTATGTTTACCTTGAAACATAATCATGAATTCGATCGCATGAAGCGAACCGGTCTCCAGGCAGTTCGCGCTGAAATGATTGAGAAGGTTCTGGCTTATAATTTCCGCAGAATAAGGACCTTGCGAATAAGGAGAGCAATTAGCATGAAAAATCAGGCTTCGGGAGAAAACGGAGCTTCTCCCCCCACAACAGCGGCCTCTGCCAATGTTGCCTGAACAGCAGAGTCTGCAGCACAGCGAAAAACTTAAAGAACCGACATCGCATGGAACATGCGATTGCCTCGGCGTGCCTCCGTTACGCACTGAAAAGAGGTTTTTTAGCCTGTTTCCGGCTGCCAAACGGCGACAATAAATTTTGTGAGCATTTTTGACTCACTTGATACCCAGTTGTAACACCATCACGGTTTGAAGTAGCATTTCTCAAACCCTTTTTGGACGCCCTCTATGTAGGAATTTACGTATATTTTCTATTCTGCAAGGCGTTCTGTTTTCTACCGTCAGGCACGCATCCGGTCTGTTTCTGGCGATATTTTTCAGTTGGCATAATCCGCAGGGTGGGATCATATGATTGTATCAATTTCAAGGGGGAGGGGACTCAACAGATGGATTGTGACAGCAGAAAGAATGACAGCTGTCCTTCGGAAGTTCTGCCGGATTCCCCTGATCAATGGCCCCCCCTTGTTGAGTTATTGCGCAGGGGGACTCTGCTGCGCAAAGCGACTTCCTGGGGTAATACCGATACTTATGTTCTACATACCTGCAGCGGCACTGAATATTTGCTGAAAACCTTTGCCAGGCAACCTTTTTTGATCAGAGTGCTGCTGGGACGGATCAGTATCCGGAATGAATATAATACCTTGAAATTTCTTGAAAACAAAGGATTTCGGCATGCTCCAAAGGCGATCACCCTTCTGAACTCAGGCAGTCTGTTGATGGAGTATATTTCAGGCGCTTCGAAATTGATGAAAAATGAAAAATATAACGAAACCGGGCGCCCCTCACCAATCTTTTTTCAGCAACTGATTTCTCTGACCCGTGAGTTGCACAAAATGGGGGTTTCCCACGGGGATTTCCGTAGGGCGAATATTCTTCGACTTCCGGGAGACGTACCCGTTCTGATTGATTGGGCTACGGCCATGATACAAAGTCCGGAGAACAAGAAGTTTTCTTTGCGCAGACCTTTTTTCAACATCGTCCGCAAGTCTGATCTTTATTCTCTGGCTTCCATTACCGAATCCTATTATCCTGATCTGCTGGATGGGGAGTTGCATCAATATCTCGTCAAGCAGCCCTGGTTCCTGCGGGTGGGACGTTTCCTGCGACAAAAGTTCTACCGGCAATTTATCAAGCAACTGACCTGTAGAAAAAGACATTCCACGGACGAGTCATAATTCCATTCCTATCCTTATTCTGACCAAACGCCTGCATTTACTCCCAAGGTACCTTTCTTGCCAAATTCGCAAATGTTTTTGCGGAAAGGTACTGAACGAAAGATGCTCTCCTATCGTAATGCCTCACTTTTTCATAGCAGCTACCCCTTTTCGCAATCCTGAGTTTTTTCTGCCGCTCTTTCAGAGCTTGTTTTTTTATGGAATGCCGACCCGGGGCTGCGCTGTGGCCTGGCGGCCACGCTTGCCCCGGGCTGTGTTCTTTCGCCCCGTTGGGGCTTTTTTTTGGCAAA
>JAQVUB010000336.1 GCA_028699735.1 Lentisphaeria bacterium
GCGCAAAGCAAATTTTTTGCCATTTCCGCCAGGCATTCATCAAGGACTGTGCGGCCAAGATAGCGAAGCGCCCAAAACAAAAAAGGGGAGCTGATCTCCCCTTTTTTCAAAATATTGACGCTTTTTGAAAATTTGTGCCTCGTGCAAGACCAACATCCAACGCGAACTATCTATATTAAAAGCGATCTCCTACACACTCCATAAACTGACCACCTGACCCGCATCGAAGCTTCAGTAGGCCGCGGTCAGTCCGACGGAAAATATGCTGGCATCATATTCGTATTCATCATACTGGCTGTCGCCGGCGCCCTTGGTTTCATATCGGTATTCGGCAATAGCCTTGAGCCATGAATTGACGGACAATTCAACTCCCGCATTCAAATCATAAATCGTAAAATCTTTTTCCGGAAGTCCTTCGGCCTCGTTGACATAATCCTTGTATCTCCACTGAGCGCCCAGGTTCAGCAGAATCTGATTTCCAAGGCCTTGCTTAAGCGCCAAGCCCGCAATGGTGTCCACATATGATGATGAAGGAGCCCCCATGTCCACCGAAGGCTTATACGCTCTGGCAACATTCAGCGTCAGAAGCGTTCGCTGAAGCATCTGATAATTCAATCTGGTTTCCGCAATCCAGGTTGAATCATCCTCGTAGGCATTTCCATCAGGGTCGTACTCATTGTCGTACTCCTTCTGGCCCCAGCCCGCCTTGATCTCACCGTTGATCTTGGCCGTTGCCGTCAGGCGAACGCCGAGCAAATAGTCATGAAGCTTGTAGTCCATGGACGTCTGAGAGGTGAAAGCATCATTGGCCACCGAATCGTTTTGGCTGTCAAAATCAGCGATCGTCATTCGATATTGCGCAAACACCTCGGTCTTGGGCGCCACCTTGACGGCAAAACTCACGCCATAGCGGCTATCGTTTCGATCCTGCCATTCATCGCTGATCAGATCAAAGCGCTGAAGATAATTGCGATACTGAGCCTCAAGGGTGTATCGATCCGCAAACGTGTACCCTGCGGCCAGGTCGGCGGTATTGTGCCAGCGCGTTGTCCGTTCGCCGAGACCATATTGTTCCTCGGTTCCGTAAAGGTCCTCGGTGTGAATGTATTTGTCTTCGGCCTTGAGATACAGCCCAACCGGGCTCTCCAGACCCAGAGAGACAAACGGCTTATGCGTCTGATAATTGTTGTCGCTGTAGTCGCTGAAATACACCAGGTCCACGGAGTAACCGGCGTTCAGATAGTTTCCCTTTGATCCCGAATAGCCTATTAACACCCCGGGCGTAACCTTCATGCTGACATCGGCTTGTTCATTCTCGGTTTCATAAAAAATATTGCTGTGATGCTCGGCGGAAACGTTAATCATCGGAACGACGTCGACCTTACCGAAATTCATAGCAAAAGAAGATTGGGCCCCAAGAAATATCCCAACGATCAAGAGCAGAAGTTGGCGGCAATATTGTTGTTTCATCAGTTTTCTTCCTCGTCTACTTGGTTTTGGTCATATCAGATAAGATAAGTTTTCTCCCCTCCCCCGAAGGACCCGGGGCGGACAAAGACCTTTATCGCTACTTCGTATAAATATCCTTGGCCTGGGTGGCCTCAACAGGATCGTATGGATCCTTAACGCCGGCCTCTGTAGTGGCGAACAGCCAGATCTCCTCTATCTGGTCAGGAGCAATATCATGGTCTGCTCCATAAGCGGTCAGACCGGAATAGATATCCGCTGTAAGCCCGGGATATCTCATGAGGAGAAATATCACCAAGTCTCGCAATCCAACTGCGCCGGCGTAAGTTTCGATGACTTCCTGAATTGACTTTCCAGCGTCAACGTCAGCGGCAATCTGAACTTCCTGTTCACTGCTGATCGCCGCATTGGCGGCAACAGCCGGACATATCAGGGCCGCGACCATGACCATCGCCCATAAACACTTCCATGATGTCGAATACTTTCCCATAACGTCTCCTTTGTGTATTTTAAAATTTGGAAGACCTTAAAATAAGGTGCTGAGATAGCCCAATTTGTACCAATTAAACCAAAAAAACTGACATCGCGCACACATGAACTAAAGGGATATTTTGATTAATTTTAATTGTAATTTGGTAGCAGAAAAAAACTTTTCGCGCAATAAATATCCTATATAAATCGGCCCGGCGCAAGCAAAATATCTCCGGTTATTTCTCCGCGACCCATTTCAGAATCTTGCTTTTAAGCTCGGGATCATCATTTGGCACAAGCGCATAGATCATCGTATCCTCTGGATAATACATCCACACCAGTTCAGCGGCCTTTTTCCATTGCCTGGAATTCATAGCCAATGCGCGCTGAAAAAGCTCCTGAAACCTTAAAACCGCCTCCTGCCGGGATGCGGTGCGATTCATGGCGGCATCTTCCGTCGAATCGGCGGATAACATGGCGGAACGCCACAGCCAATGCGTTGCTGCCTGAAAAAGCAGCTTTCCATCCCTGGGCGCGCATTTCACCGCCATGTCAAAACACTGGTCGGCCAGGGGGAGCCATTGGGTCACATATCCGTAGCCGTCATAGTTTTTCGCCACCCATCGCTTTGCCAGCACAACCCAGTAAATGCTTCGCGCCGGATTGAGCTTGACGGCTTTTGTTAAGCTGTCGATGATCTTCTGGTTTTCATTCTGTGCAACTGATTGAAATTCCATTCGATAATCAAGTTTCTGCATGGCCTGCTTAAAATAATAATCCGCATTGCGGCCATTGTATGAAATGGCTGCCTGAATCTTATCTGAATCCGGCTTTAAATCCAGATTCATGGTGGAATTCCACTCGCTGGGGCAGTAAGCTTCGGCCAGCCCATGTCGCAGTGAAAGACTCATCCCCAGGCCGATGAGCAGAAGCGCTGCCGCAAAAAGTCCGATTCGCTGAAAGCGGGTCAGCGAAAAGGTACGCACTCCATAAAAAAAAGACTCGCTGTATCCCGCCCCTCTGCGATGCACAGCCACCCACCCCAGGGCCAGAATCGCTGCCAGCGTCAATGGATTGGCCGGATAATGCAGGCTGAAGTCAAAAAAGCTGTGAAATCCCGTGGCAATCGCCACGGCCATCACTCCGACGCCGATGCCGACGGCATGCGGATCATTTCGTTGCCGCCAGATTCGAAACATCCGATGCAGATAGAGAAAAAAAGCGCCGATGATCAGCCCCCCTCCCAAAAGCCCGAGTTCGGCAATCGCTTCGATCCAGTCGTTGTGCGCATGGCCGGTTGAAGCCACCCCGTCTTTATTCCCGGGGACATACCGGGGATATAAAAACTGGAAATTTCCCAGGCCCACGCCGAATGCCGGGTAATCTTCAATCATGGGAACCACCGATTGGGTCACCCGCATCCTTCCATAAAAACCTTCAGGATGGTTAAATTTTTCCAGCGTATAATCCGTCCCAAGGTACAATCCGCTTCCCAGGGCGGCGGCAAACACGATCAGAACCAGGCCGGCGTATCGCGCATGTCCTTTTTTTAAATACAAAAATACAACGAAGAGCATGCCCAGAGCGGCGGCGATCAGAGCGCCCCGGGAGCCCGAGCTCAACAGGGCCACGCCCAGAAAAATGGCGACAAACAAAAAGAACAGCTGGCGCGGGTGGGTTGATTCAGGCGAAAACACGGCCACCCATCGCTGAATCCTGGATCGCGGCGTCTGAAATCCGGATGCCATGCGCCGGCCTCTTTGCCTCAAGGCCAGAACCACGCCAACGCAAAGGCAGAATATCATTTCCATGTAGAACGCATAATGATTGGACCCTAAAAAGGTGCCGGTTCCAACCCCTGTCCATTTGTCCAGCCAGAGAATCTTTGCGCTGTGCCGAAAATACTGGGCAATCCCGTACAGGGCCTCAAGAAGCCCCACGAA
>JAQVUB010000337.1 GCA_028699735.1 Lentisphaeria bacterium
AAATAGAGAAAACGAGCAGTGCCAGAACTGATTTCTTCATAACCTTCTCATTCCTTGGCTGAATTACACACATTGTTAAGTAACGCTTGTAATATAAAGCAAATTTGCCGTTTAACCAGATTCTTTTACTTTCATAACCCCCATGAAATTTTTTCGGGGCGTTTCGAGCTTTTCGTTGTTCAAAAAGAATCCCTCACGCAATACCCAGCAACCTTGATTTATCCGCAACTGACTTGAAAATACCGCTTTACGAGCTTATATTAATCAGTTTTTCTTGCCGTATACTCTAGACGCAACCTTTCCCCCCCCCCCTTTTTATATGGAAAATCCCAGCTGCAACAGTGTCAAAATCAGCAGAGAAGTGACCATCCTCAACAAGCGAGGTCTGCACTTGCGGTTTGCCGGGCAGATCGCCCGAATTGCCATGGGCTTTCCGGCAGTGGTAAAATTGCGTAAAAACAATCACAGTGCTGACGCGCGCAGTGCTCTTTCGCTGCTTACGCTGGAAGCGACCTGCGGCAGCCGGCTGACCATTCAGGGGGAAGGCGATCAGGCCCCGGCAGCAGTCGAGGCGATCGGCGATTTTATTGAAAGTTATTCCGTGCTTCGCTGAATCACCTGGTATTTTAAACCACGAAAGGCACAAAAAAAATCATGGGAAAAACGACGCATGCAAGCAGTCAGCGTCGCTTCCATGTTTTTTTTCGTGCCGTTTCGTGCCGTTCGTTGTTAAAAAATGGGTTGTGACGCCAGCCCGTCGCAAATCAGGTTGCCCGGTAGTTCGGGGCATCTTTCTGAACGATGACATCATGCGGATGGGCTTCCATCAGACCAGATGAGCTGACCCGGACAAAGCGGGCTTTCTCCTGCAGCTCCGGGATCGTCCGCGAACCGCAATATCCCAGGGAATACCGCAATCCTCCAATAAATTGGTTGAGCACATCAGCCACCGGCCCACGATAAGGAATCATCCCTTCAATACCCTGGGGAACCAGCTTCTCTTCAGCAGTATCGGCGGAGACGCCATAGCGTTCCCGGCTGCCTTTCCCTTTGCGCATGGCATCGACGCTGCCCATGCCGCGGTATATAACATAGGTACGCCCCTGATGCAGAATGCGTTCCCCCGGGCTTTCTTCGGTGCCGGCCAAAGCGGAACCCATCATCACGCATTGGGCTCCAACCACCAGAGCCTTGGCAACGTCACCGGTATGCGCAATGCCGCCATCAGCAATAATCGGAATTTCATCCCCGATCGCTCTCCATGCATTATAGACGGCGGTAAGCTGAGGCACACCCACCCCTGCCACCACGCGGGTCGTGCAGATCGAACCGGGTCCAATTCCCACTTTGACGGCATCCGCACCGGCCTCATAAAGAGCCCGGGCGCCTTCCTCGGTGCAGATATTCCCGGCGACAACATCCACC
Source organism: Lentisphaeria bacterium (assembly GCA_028699735.1). Taxonomy (GTDB): domain Bacteria; phylum Verrucomicrobiota; class Lentisphaeria; order Oligosphaerales; family Oligosphaeraceae; genus JAQVUB01. Next base: position 1,426 of record JAQVUB010000337.1, read on the forward strand.
TGGGGATATTTTGATTTCAGAAATTTGAGGGTTTCCAGGACGCCACGGCTGTGTCCGTGTGCAGTATCCAGGATCAGGGCATCGACGTCGGCATTGACCAGCGCTTCGATGCGTTCATAATCATAGGGGCCGACCGCTGCAGCCACGCGCAAACGGTGCTGGCTGTCCCGATTGAAATTGGGTTCGACATTATCCCTGAGGGTACGCACATCATGGAAGCTGTACAAACCGCAGAGTTTGTGTTCTTTGTCGATCAGGGGCAGTTTGCCTACGCGGTGTTCCCGCATAATATTGAAAGCTTCTTCAATATTGGTGTCTGGGGATCCAGTAATCAGCTTGCTTGACATCACTTCGCTGACCGGTAGATCAAAGCGGGTCAGAAATTTCATATCGCGTCCGGTCAGCAATCCCACCAGGCGATCCTGATCATCAAGAATCGGGAAGCCGTTGAAGGTATAATTATTCTTACGCTTCTCGGCGACGACTTCCGATACCAGCATATTCTGCCGGAAAACAACCGGCTTGCTGATGATTCCATTCAGGTATTGCTTGACTTTCGCTGCCAGTTCCGCCTGCCGCGCCGGTACCAGGTTCTTGTGGATCACACCAATCCCCCCAAGCTTCGCCATGGCGATGGCCATCTCACTCTCGGTCACCGTATCCATCGCCGCACTGATATACGGAGCATTCAAACTGATATTCCGGGAAAACCGGGTCGTGATGGCCGTTTCCGCCGGCAGAAAATCCGCAAAGCGGGTTTCAAGGGATACATCGTTGAAAGTCAGGGCTTCCCGCCCATAGGAGTCCATAAAGGAACTGATAAAGCTGTTGACCACGGCAGTGCTCTCTGATAAAAAAGGAAAATTTCTTAGCCGGAACTAAACCCGGAAAGGAACAAAACGGCTGTTGCATTCCTCAGCCGGTTCCGGCTTAATGTAATGTCCAAAAAAACCTTTTGCAAATTTCGACAAAGAAGCCGGGAAATTTTCTGCAAAATGAGTAATGCGTTAGTGAAACTGGGTGACGGTGGTATTTTTTTACAACAAAAAACACAAAATGACCCGAAAAAATTTCATGGGAAGTACGACGCATGCTAGCAGTCAACGCCACTTCGGGTGCAGTTCCCAAAAGTAGGTAGAGACTGTCCAGAAAGGGGGCAGGGTTCAGGTTTAAAATGTGGCGTAACCGGCTCGGTTGCGATTACTGTTAGCACTCCCACGCCCGAACGGTCTCGGGTGCCCGGGGCAGGGGCTACCTTTTGGGAACTGCACCCCGCCACTTCTATGAAATTTTTTCGCTTCGTTTTGTGCTTTTCGTTGTTCAACAAGAATTCCTCAATTACTCAGCTTCACTGACGTTTTACGCAAAATGATTAGGAAAGGACGAAAAGGACATTCTCGGCCGCTTGCACTCAGGCCAAATGAAAATATCTTAACGCGGAGTCCTTTTTTTTATTTGAACCGTGATGATCTGCTGCAGGAGTATGATGGAAAAACTGATTGCCAAAGCCGATGTGCTCGTGGAAGCACTGCCTTATATCCAGAAATTTCAGGATAAAATCATTCTGGTGAAGTTTGGTGGCAGTGCGATGGAGGAGCAGGAAACGGTGCATGGGGCCCTGCGCGATATCGCTTTTCTGGCAGCGGCGGGGCTGAAGCCGATTCTGGTGCATGGGGGGGGGAAAGCCATCACCGCCGAATTGAAAAAGCAGAATATTGAGGCGGTTTTCATCAATGGGCTGCGCTTCACCTGTCCCCAGACCATCAAAGTGGTGGATCGCGTTTTGCATAATCCGATCAATGCCAGCCTGGTGCAGTTCTTGCAGAAAGACTGCGGTGCCGAAGCGGCGGCAGTTTCCGGAAAGAATATTTTGCGTTGCGAACGCATCACGACGCTTGACAAAGAGACTGGCGAACAACGCGACCTCGGCTTCGTCGGCAAGGTCGTCAATGTCGATACGGCTCAGATCAACTGGATCCTCAGCCGCCGGCAAATCCCCGTCATCACCCCGCTGGCCTGCGACATGAACGGGCAGGTCTTCAATATCAATGCCGATATGGCCGCCTGCGTTATCGCAGCCCAGATGAAGGTCACTAAACTCGTCTTCCTCAGCGATGTGCCTGGAGTCCTGCGCAACCCCGAAGACCCAAAAAGCCTCATCTCAACTATTTATTGCGACCAGATCCCCCTCATGGCGCAAGAAGGCGTAATCTCCGGCGGCATGCTGCCAAAACTCGAGAGCGCCGCACAAGCCATTGCGGACGGAGTCGGTAAAGTCCATCTGATCGACGGACGTCTCCGCCACGCCCTGCTGCTGGAAATCTTCACCGATCAGGGAATCGGCACCCAAATCCTCGACAAGAATTCTTAACCACGAAAACGCACGAAAAAAATGCATGGAAAGTGTGACGTATGCTAACAGCCAACGTACTTCCATGAATCTTTTCGTGC
>JAQVUB010000338.1:0-2041 GCA_028699735.1 Lentisphaeria bacterium
ATGTCGACAAACCCGGATATACTCCGCAGAAAGCCTGGTGCGGTCGTACGATCAGCGCCACCGGAGTTCTGGATCTGGCTGGAACCCTGCTTTTTTATCTGCCGGCAGTCGGCTTCTTTTCCCCCGGCGTCTGGAAACACGATCAGACGTATTTCAAATTCTATCTGAAACCGATTGAACCCTGCCCGGAATGCGCCGCCAGACGCAAGACCATAAACGGCTGCCAGCAAGACGCTTACAGATCATCTGATAGGCCTGAATGATCCCTCTCTTGTTTTTTGTTGTTCAGGTGATATTGTTTATTTCTGGCATTGGTCAGCCCCGATAACACGCCCTAAGATTGATCCCGTCCAAAAAGCTTTTTTGACCACGAAACACACGGAATACTTGGGGTGGACTGGCGTCCACAACCTATTTTTTGACAACGAAAAAACACAAAAAACTCGAAAAATTTTTAAGGTTGTTGCGTTGAGGTAAGAGATCGCTGTGCAAAATTTCATGCTTGTACCTTTAACCCTATGTGGTAACTTCCCTCCTTGTCGTCTCTGTCGGAGGGAATATGGAGCGCCGGTGTCTCGCCGGCTCCCCAAAACGAAAAATTTACAAGCGTGATAATACGGCCTTAAGATCAGTTTGTCAGGGAGAGATGTGCGGCAAAATGCACTTTATGTGGATATCAACACGAAAGGGGAGCCGGCGGGACGCAGGCGCTCCATATTCCCTCCGACGATCAACAACAAGGAGGGAAATTGGCTCCTGTGTCGATGGCGTTTTCATGCCTCCGATGGCGACGGGAAAGCAGAAAAGGGGGTATAGCCGGCTCCCCTTGATCCGTGCAAGCTTGTGTGGTCCTTTCCCTCCTCGGCGTCTCCGCCGGCATCGTGTTTCGCTTTCATCACATCAAAACCCTAAAAAAATTCTCAAAAATGAGAAAGTATCTCATGGATAGAAACTTGCGTGTCCTGTTTCAAAAAATCTTTCTCAAAAAAGAAGATTCTGGCTGATAGTAGCACGGAAAATTTAAAGGGGATTGCTTTGACGGATAAGTTTGCCAGTGAAAACTTTGCCTGAAATCTGTCGATTGTCGAAAACCGATGGCGCAAACTTTTTTCTGCCATCTCTTTTTCAGAATCGACAGGCTGATTGCACAATTTTTGCAAGTGATCTTATCGGTCAAAGCAACAATTTCAAAAAAAAATCCGTGTATTGCGTGTGCTCTGTGGTTTAAAATCTTTTTGGACGCCCTCTTAAGATATTTACGCCCCTGATGTTGAAAGGAAGCCGCCTTGGAAATTACCTGGAAAATTTTTGCCGTCACGATGGGGATCAGCCTGTTTGCAGGTCTGGCAACCGGGGCAGGGGGAATTGTCGTATTCTTCACTAACAAGGAAAAACAGTCTGGGCGTTTCCTGTCTGCCTCACTCGGCTTTTCAGCGGGTGTGATGATCTATATCTCGCTGGTGGAAATGCTGCTGCATGCCAAGGAAGGTTTGGCGGAACGTTTCGGTGATGTTTCTGGCGGATTGCTCGCGCTTCTGGTCTTTGCCGGCGGCATCGGGATGGCGTTCATTATTGACCGTCTGGTTCCTGAAGTTGAAAACCCCCACCATGTCCGCAGCGGCAGCGAAATGGCTCATGCCGAACACGCAAGCGAAGAAGAGCGCAAACGCCTCGGACGCGCAGGTATGATGTTCGCTCTGGTCATCGCTATCCATAACTTTCCGGAAGGCCTGGCTACCCTCGCCGGCGGACTGGCTGGCAGTAAAGTTGGCTTCTCCATCGCCATCGCCATCGCACTGCATAATATTCCTGAAGGAATGGCCGTGGCAGTGCCAATCCTCTATGCTACCGGGAGCCGTAAAAAAGCCTTCCTCTATGCAACACTCTCAGGGCTGGCAGAACCTGCCGGAGCATTGCTCGGATTGCTCATTCTCGGCCCCTTCCTCTCCGCACCGGTTCTGGCATCCCTCTTTGCTCTCGTCGCCGGGATTATGATCTACATCTCCTTCGATGAACTCCTCCCTATGGCCGAAACCTACGG
>JAQVUB010000338.1:2141-3872 GCA_028699735.1 Lentisphaeria bacterium
TTTTTTACTGTTTTGCATTTGACAAGTTTTCGCTAACAGGTATATTAGTTAATGTTAACTAATATTTTTGGGGTTTTTCGATGCAATTAAAGAAGCGCCAACTTGCGATTGTGGAAGCTGCGTTACGTCTGACTGCCTCTGGCGGATTAGGAAATTTGACGGTGAAGAAGCTTGCCGGGGAGTTAGGGGTAACGGAACCCGCTTTATATCGTCATTTTTTAAACAAGTCTGAGATTGTGAAAGCGATGATTGGTTCATTTGAGTCGGTATCGGATGAAGTATTTGTTCGGATCGAGAGTGAGGGCGTTCGGGGCTTGTCGGCTGTTGAGTTGTTTGTGAAGAACCGGTTTCAGATTGTTTTGAAAAAGCCGGCGTTATCGAAGGTGATGTTTTCGGAGGAGCAGTTTATTGATGAACCGGAGTATTCCAGTCTGCTGTTGGGGATGATGCATCGCCATAAGGAAAACCTGTGCCGGATGTTGCGTGAGGCTCAGGCGGACGGTACGGTGCGTTCGGACATCCGTCTGGAGATGATGTTTCGTTTGATTTTTGGGCCGGTTCGCCTGCTGATCAAGCAATGGGGGATGTCTCAGCAGGGCTTTGATCTGCTCAAGACCGGTGATGAAATGTGGGAGGATTTACGGAAGATTCTGAGCAGCGGAAAGGAGCGTGTTGGAGATGAAAAGACGGATCATTAAAATATCGGAGGAGTTGTGCAATGGCTGCGGTGCCTGCATACCGAATTGTCCGGAAGGAGCTCTGCAGCTGATCGATGGCAAGGCCCGCCTGATCAGTGATTTGTTCTGTGATGGACTGGGTGCCTGCATTGGCGAATGTCCACAGGGAGCAATTACAGTCGAGGAACGGGAAGCGGAAGCTTATGACGAGCGCCTGGTTATGAAAAACATCATTGCTCAGGGTCCGAATACCATCAAGGCACATCTGCATCACCTGAAATCCCACGGCGAAGAAAAGCTGTATAGCCAGGCCGTCGAGGTGCTCCGTGAACAGGGACTGCCGGTGCCAGAAGAAGAAAGCGCTCCCTGCACATGCCCGGGAACCCTGGCACGGTTTTTGGAGAAAAAGCAGACAACAGCGCCTTCCCCCGGAATTGCCGTGCCTGTTCCCTCCGAATTACGTCAATGGCCAGTGCAGTTGGCACTGATCAATCCACAGGCGGCTTATTTCGATCAGGCCGATCTGCTGGTTTCCGCGGATTGTGTTGCACATGCCCTCGGTGCTTTCCATCAGCAACTGCTGAAAGGCCGCATTTTGATCGTCTTTTGCCCGAAACTCGACCAGCGCACCGATGAATATGCGGAGAAACTGGCAAGCATCTTGCAGCGGCATGACATCCGTTCGATCACGGTTGCCAAAATGGAAGTGCCCTGTTGCGGCGGGACTCAGGTCATCGTGCAGAAGGCACTCGATCTTGCCGGTAAACAAATCCCCGTGACTGTCCATACCGTCGGTATCGACGGATCCATAGCCCCCCGGTAAATAAACAAGGAGGAAAAACATGAGTATGTTCTGTTTTCAATGTCAGGAAACTGCAAAAAACAGCGGTTGCACCATTCAAGGTGTCTGCGGCAAAAAAGAGGATATCGCCAATTTGCAGGATGAACTGGTACGGCAACTGAAAATTCTGGCGGTTCAGCTGCAAGATCGTAAAGATGTCAACGAGGCCGGCCTGGTCGCCGTCCAGTCGCTGTTCATGACCATCACCAATGC
>JAQVUB010000339.1 GCA_028699735.1 Lentisphaeria bacterium
GACCTTTTGGGAAAAGGTAACCATATTGCATCACGAACATCATCGTCCTGCGACCAGTGTTGTTCCTGCAAGATATTCGAGGCACTATTATGATCTTTTCAAACTCGCTCAATCATCGATTAAAGATGGGTGCAGTTCCCAAAAGTAGGTCGAGGGTGTCCAAAAAAGGTGCAGGTTTAAAAAGTAGCGTAACCGTCCCGGTTGCGATTGTTAATGACACTCAAACCCATTATGAAAACCAATAAAGCCGCAAGTACAATAAAACACAGTCGCCCCATTACAATCGCAACCGGGACGGTTACGCTACTTTTTAAACCGGTCGCCCCATCACAATCGCAACCGGGACGGTTACGCTACTTTTAAACCTGCAACCTGGTACCTTATTGGATTGGGGCTACCTACTTTTGGGAACTGCACCCATTAAAGATTCAGCACTGGCCCAGACCGAACTGTTGACCGCAGTAGTGGACTTCAAAAAGAAGTTTTATCCTCGTGGTTGGGCAAGATATGATCTTGCGCATCGCGGATCAATCCAACTGCTGCCCTCAACCGATGGACAAAAAATGCTTGCCGGGGACTACAAGGCGATGCGCCGAATGATTTACGGAGAATACCCGGCATGGAGTACCATTATCGCTACGCTTGCCGACTTGGAGCGGGAAATCAACACGATATAACGGCGTATTCGAAAACTGATCTGCAAAGGAAATTTACACGGTCAAGCAGGGGGGCAGGTGGCCGTTGCTGACAAGAACCGTCTTCGGCAATCCTTGCCTGGCCCCCGTTGAATTTATCCGCCCCCGTATTGGGATTATCGTATCCGGCTTTGGCAAACCCGATTTCGTGAGGCAAGGATGAAACGTGATTTCTGGCGCAATGTGAAACTTCTTCTGGCGCGGCTGAGTCATCTGGATGTCAATGAACAGCAGCAGAGGGAGCTTGACTATCTCCGGGAGGAGAACCAGACCTTGCGGGATTGTCTGAAAGCCACCGGAAAAAGAATGATATTGACCGATGTCCAGCGTAAACATTATTTCCGCCAGGCCGCCTGAAGCTTCCAAATACCTGCATTCCCATTTATCCGACCTTGCGCCGGAGGCCCCCCCGTGTCTGAATGCCGGAATTCAGGCTGGAAGATGGCATAATCGGCGCCAAATTCACCGTTTGCAGATGATCCCGCCCGATGAAATTTCCTGCCAAAATCGTTTTTTACCTTCTCAAAAATGGGAGCTTGACCCGCATACGAGTTTTTGGATAGGACGCGGGGAGCAGACGAATTTATGGATAGGACGCCGCTGTATAGCAAATGTAGGAAATTATTTACATGGATATCCACAAGAATTCTTTTTGTTCAGGATTGTAAAATGGCAATATAGTATTATTTTTATCAAGAATTTAACTGGATATCCAGTTAAATTAGTCAAAATGGAGGAGTCCTCATGGAACGTAACTTTTATCTTCAGCAATTGATTTCCCGGATGAATAATGGCTTGATCAAGGTCATTACAGGCATTCGACGCTGTGGAAAATCCTATTTGGTCTTTTCACTTTTTAAACAATATCTGCTTGAACATCAGATTCCTGAAGATCATATGATTAGCCTGGCCCTGGATGACGACTCCTGTGCAGTATATCGTAATCCATTGCAGCTTAGCAAATATCTTCGGGATCGGATATCCAGTCCCCGGGAATCGTATTATGTTCTGATTGATGAAATTCAGTACTGCTATCGCATAAAGCGTGATGACATGGATGAAAACAAGGTCGCTCCAGAAGACAGGGATTCCCTTTACATTACCTTTTATGATGTTTTGAATGGTATTCAGCGTCTTGGCAATGTTGATATCTACGTGACAGGAAGCAATTCGAAAATGCTGTCAAACGATGTCCAAACCATCTTCCGTGGCCGCAGTGACGAGGTTCGAATCCATCCATTTTCATTTGCAGAATACCATGCTAGCATTAAGGGGGACAAATATGATGATTGGGAAAACTATATGGTTTATGGTGGCATGCCGCTTTCGGTGTTGGAATCAGATGAGACAAAACTCAGGAATTATCTGAAAAACCTGTATGCAGAGGTCTACCTGAAGGATCTGATGGAGCGCAACAAGATTCAGGAGCAGGTATTGCTGGAGGCTATTCTTGATACTCTAAATTCTGCTGTGGGGTCCTTGACCAATCCGACAAAACTGGCGAACACCATCTCCTCCACGATGAACATAAGAACAACCCCCAATACGGTTGATTTGTATATTCAATATCTTATCCAGGCTTTTCTTTTTGGAAAGGCGCAGCGTTTTGATGTTAAAGGCAAAAAGTATTTTGAGACACCGTATAAACTATACGCTGAAGATATCGGCCTTCGCAATGCCAGGCTGAATTGGCGGCAGCAGGAACGTCCTCACATAATGGAGAACATCCTTTACAATGAACTGACTCGAAGAGGATTTTCAGTCGATGTCGGTGTCGTGACCATCGACAGCCGTAAAAATGGCAAGCGGGAAGTCCGCCAGCACGAAATTGATTTCATCATCAATCAGGGGTTCAAGAAAACATATATTCAGTCAGCATTTTCCCTGGATAGTTCGGAGAAACAAGAGCAGGAACTGCTGCCCCTTCGCCACTGCCGGGATTTTTTCAGGAAAATCGTTGTTACTGGGGGAAATGAAAAACTCTGGCAGGATGAAGAAGGCATACTGCACATCGGAGTCATTCCATTACTGCTTGACAGCAAAATTCTGGAACTGTAAACGAAAAAGGGAGACGACTTTCTCTCGTAACAAGCTGTTTGTTTAAGACGATATTAAAAGTATTGCTCTTCATGATGATTAAATATTTGGCTTAAAAAGTAAACTTTCTTTGCCATTCTTCAAATCTTAAACCTGCGGTGTAGTTTGTTCAATGATCATGGGGGACTCTCCCCGTGCTATCCGAAAACTCATTGTAGGTTGATTGTCTTCTGTCCGGTCAGGGCAGGGGAAGCTTTCCGGCAGAATTGTCATCGGTAGCTGCTGTCAGGTGAAAATCCACTCCCCCGGCTCCGCTGAATTTATCCGACCCCGTATTGGGATTATAGTATCCGGCTTTGGCAAACCTGATTTCGGGAGGCAAGGATGAGACGTGATTTCTGGCGCAATGTGAAATTTCTTCTGGCGCGGCTGAGTCATCTGGATGTCAATGAACAGCAGCAGAGGGAGATTGACTGTCTCCGCGAGGAGAACCAGACCTTGCGGGATTGTCTGAAAGCCACCGGAAAAAGAATGATATTGACCGATGCCCAGCGTAAAAACCTGTCCATCAGGGCGGTCGCCCTGGGAACACGTCTGGAGGACGTGGTCAGCATTGTCAGACCAGCGACTCTGCTGGGCTGGCACCGCCGGCTGGTAAAACAAAAATTCGACAGTTCTGCATCGTCGCGTCGGCCGGGACGCCCGCCATCATCCACTCTCAGGGGCGTATTAGAGGGCGTCCCAAAAACCTTTTTAACAACGAACGGCACGAAAAGTACGAAAATTTAGTAGGTAAGCTCCTGTCCCAACCTGATATTTCATTGTCGAATTTTGCATTTTGCAGTCATTGACTTGAATGATGACAGAATTTCAGATGGTTCCTGTCAACTTACCAGCCCAACTTTAAAAAGTTCGTGCCTCTTCGTGTTTTTTCGTTGTTGAAATCCTTATGGAATTTTAGCACGCCGTGAGGCCGCATCAGTCGCTTGGCAACAAACCGGTTTGACCGGAAAATGAACCCGGACCGGCCACAGGCCGGATCGCCTGCCGGGAACGCCTGGGCGGCCTTTTGAAACATTATTTCCGCCAGGCAGCCTGAAGCTGCCAAATGCCTGCATTCCCAGGCATCCG
>JAQVUB010000340.1 GCA_028699735.1 Lentisphaeria bacterium
GGCCGCTTCGCGTGGACAAGGCGGCCGCAATGATGTTTCGGGGGCTGGCCCCGACGCAGAAGTTTCCCGCGTCACTGCTGCTTCGCCATCTTTCTTTTCCGCCGGCCCTGATGCTGGCCGGCCGGGCGCTGGCCGCGGACAAATTCACCAACGCCGTGCTGCGCGACACCGTCAGCCCCAACGTCATTCAGGGCGGCTATCAGATCAATGTCATCCCGGAGCAGGCCACGGCCGAACTGGATTGCCGCCTGCTTCCTTCCACGCGAGCGGAGGAATTTCATCGCTGGCTGGTCTCCCGCATCGCGGACGACCGGATTCAAATCGAGATGATTCAGACGTCGCCTCCTTCCGGAATAGCGCCCTTAGACAGCCCGTTTTACCGGGCGCTGCAAGCCTGCGTGCAAAAGCACTGCCCGGGGGCGGGCGTGTTTCCGCTCCTGATGGCCGGGGCGACGGACGGACGCTACTGGCGGGAGAGGGGCTACCCGGCTTACGGTTTTACGCCGATGCTCCTGGAGCGCGCGGATCTCGGCCGCGTGCACGGCATCGATGAGCGCATTTCCGCGGAGAATCTTCTGTTCGGAATCCGGATGGTCCGGGATATGCTGAAGAACCTATGTGCATAGAAAGCGGCCGCATGCATGAATCAGATCGCCAGGGACTGCAACATTTCCGGCGGCATGAGAAACCAGGTCGCGAGCGATCGGCCGATGATTTGTCCTTTATTGCCGCATCGCGGCGCACAATACAAACCTAGCGTGTAAACCATGTAAGGACACTCATGAATCGGGATGAACCGAGAAGCGTTTTCGTCGCAAAATAACTCAGCACACAAAACACCGGAATGAGCGCCGCAACTAACCACGGATTGTTCTGTTGGCGGTAACCCAGAAAAACAATGCCGAAACCGATCAGCACCCATTGCACCAGATAGATCAGGGTGATGTTTTTGCTCCAGAAAATAAGATAATCCAGGATTTTCTGAAAAACCCCTAACTTTGTAAAGAGCATGAACTGGCCAATCCACAAAAGACCAATCGCAACACACAGGAAGGTGCCGCCCGGATACATGCGGTAAAAATCGCCAAACTGGTTTGTCTTGCTCAAGAAGACAAACAATCCGCCTGCCGCACCCAGAACGAGGGCGGCGAAAAGCATTTTCTTAAGTACTGTGCCATACGCATCCCCCCTGACAATTGCCCTTCCAATCAGTATGCCGACAATGGGATACACAAGCCAGGGAAACACGGGAAACGACGTGTCACTCTCCAGACCTGGTATGAGGGCATTGCCCCAAAAAGGCTGAACCAGCGGATAAAAGACTCCCCAGTCTCTTCCCGTTCCCCATAAGGCGGGGGCTATCAACGCAACAAGCAATCCCAAAACAACCAAATGCCAGTCCTTTTTAAAAACCAGTTCAAACAGCGCCAGAAGGATAAAGGCCAATCCCGCAAAAGTCAGAATATCCATTAAATAGAAAAGCTGCCAAAGCACCGGAAAATCGCTGTTCGGCGTAAGATAGTGAATATTTAAGAAGGCATCAGGATTGACAAGTTTGGCCATCAGGTACGGAAAAACCAGGCGCAGACAATTCAGCACAAGCCCCAGCAAAAACAGTTTGACGCCCCTGGCTATTCTCACCTGCGCCGGTTTGGCTTTCGGATAAACGAAAAATATGCCCATCAAAATCATAAAAACCGGCGCCCCGGGCCAGGTTCCCATGATTTTTGCTAAAAATACCCCAAGAGGGCTTTCCAGCACCCGGTCTGTGCCGTAAACAATAACCGTGTGGCACATAATCATTAATGCCACCAGAATACCGCGGACATGATCAAAATACGGCATTCGTTCTTGCATACCCCCCCCAATGCTTCTGGTTTTTTCCCTGCGCTTGCAGAAAAACACTTCAATGATAATTTTTATTGCGTTGATTTCCTGCTAATCAAAAAATGTGTATCAAGTGATTCAAAATTTTTCACCGCAAAGATGCGGTTTCGCCGGTTTAATTCCTCATTTGTAAAAACAGTTTGAACGTCAAAAACAACTTTTTTCACGAGGAGGCATAACGTCTTATCAACCCGTCAAGAAACCATTCCAGGCTGTATTTGTTTTTGTTTTTTCCCCATAGCTTCAAGAGCGACACCAGCAAGGTGACAGCGATAAAGCCGGCCAAGAGCGCGTTATACGCGCCCAACAGGTCATACTTGTAATACCCGCCGGTCAGAACGTAAATCAGCGCCAGGGGCCACCCGATCAGAAGGTAATGAAGGAAGTAGAACGTGAGGGAGGAGCGGCTGGCAAGATTAAAGATGCCGGCAAAGAACCCCGCCTTGTTTTTATCTTGTTTGCGGACATCATAGATGTAAAACAGACCGGAGAAAATGAGCAGCGCTATTCCCGTTTGATAGCAGATCATCGTAAAGGAGTCAGGATAAAAACTGAGCGGCGCAATATACCCGGTAATGATGGCTGACGGATCCCGGCCAATGGAGGCATAGGCCCAACCCAGCCCCAGCAAGGCCAGCAAGCCGCCGGTTATCGCCAGAAAAGGCAGATCGTGCCGCATCTTCCCGCTGACAATCCTGCGCCCGAGAACGAAGCCCAGCGGCGGAAAGATATACCAGGGCATCACCGGGAATTCGCCGGTGAACAAGAAGCCCTGAACAATTTCTTTTGTCCGCCAAACCGCCTCATATTCCCTGGCTGGATCAAGCATGATGCCGGAGAGATAGCTTGAGATGACCGGCACATCGATAAAACCGCCTCCCCAAACGGAATTGAAATCGATTCCCCCCCTCAGCAGGGGCGTGCAAACAGCCAAGCCTACGACGGCAAGCAGGATCGTCCAGGAGGGAAGCCCGCGGCAGAAAAAGAGCATCACGGTTGCAAATCCCATCAGCGTCAGAATATCCCATTGCCAGATTTTATCGGGTCCCCAGGCAAGGGCCAACATGCATATTCCCACGGTGAAAATGAATCCACCCCGGATCAGAACGCGCTGGAAGGCCGGAATGTTATTTTCGCCTGTGTGATGCTGAACCGAAAAAACCTGGCTCATTCCCATCATCATCAGAAAGCAGGCGGCGCCCCAATCGGCTATCACATGGTTGAGAAAGAAATAAGGCCAGGTATTCACGGCGGCTGAATCGCCCCAATAAACCACAAAGTGAACCAGCACCATTAAGATCAGACAAAAGCCGCGAAGAATATCGATGGAAAGAATCCGTTCATTTTTTTTATTATTCATCTGGCATAACTTTACACTACTGTCTCGACGTTTCAGTTAAGGGATGGCGTAAGTTATAGAAAGCAACGAGAATAATCAAGAAGAAGTTATTTATCGATTTGAAATATTTTCCTTCGGGGTGCCATCGTTTCGCATTACATTGTATAGTTGACTGAAGCCAAAGAGAAAAGGGGACTGTCCCCTTATTTACATGAATCAGATCGCCAGGGACTGCAACATTTCCGGCGGCATGAGAAACCAGGTCGCGAGCGATCGGCCGATGGTTTGTCCTTCCGCGTTGAACAGGACCGTGCCCGTATATAATTTCCTTCCATCGCTCCCAGTAGGCCAGGCGGAAACGACACAGGGCTCACCGCAGCGCAGGGGCTTTTCGATACAGCCAACCAATCGTCCCAGAAAACCGGGTTTCGTATCCGTCAATTCCCAGAGAGCGTAGGCCCCCGGACAGTCCAGGGCCGTCCAGATGAATTCCGGCCGGACATACCCCTGCTCGTTGCCATACGCAGGTGCCGGTGTCCAGGGAGCGGCAACCATGTTGGCGCCTGTAACGCGGCCCGGGTGTATCTTAAGGCCTTCCCCATCCGGCACATCCGCGCCGCAGCAAAAACAGA
>JAQVUB010000341.1 GCA_028699735.1 Lentisphaeria bacterium
CCGCTTTCCGGTTCGCCTTCGGCGGTTTCCAACTCATCAATCCATGATTTCAGTTTCATCATTTCACCTTCTTTCCCTGAATATTGCGCCCGCAAAAACAAGAGAAAAAAACATATAGGGGGGGGATGTGTCTAAAACCTGTAACTTCCGTAACTTCCGTAACCGCATTGATATAATTAAGGAAATCAGGTCGATAAAAAATAAAAACCTGTAACCAAATGTAACCAAATCCGTAACCCGGTTACAGAAGTTACAAAAAGTTACAGATTTTTTAAAAAACATGTAACCGTGTAAATATTCGATATTGCTGTTTAATATTACCATTTTATTGACCGGTTACGGAAGTTACACATTTATCATATATCCCCCCGTCGCTGATTTTCAAAACGCGAACGGGTTTCTTTCCTACTTTAATCACAACCGACGTTTCTCCATTCGGGCCTGGAATGATAATTCCGCGATTTTTGAGCATCTTGAAAAAGGTGTTTTTCGTAAAAGGGAAATGGGTGTTCTCGGAAATACAGCGGCGCTGAACCACATACCAGGCAGCCGCCGGCATGAGATAAATCCCGGCTGCGTCATACCAGCCGATTTGTTGCTCACTGGCCCCGATCCGTTCCCCGGAAAAACCCGGATAGCTCTCAAGGCGCGCCTGGCCCTGAATAAGCAAAATGGAAATCACTTCAAAAAACAGAGAAACCGGATCATCTTCTTCAATCCGCTGTTGCTGTTGTTTTGCCAACTGCCGGAAGATGCACCAGCCTTCAGCCACAATAGATTTTGCGGCTTCGGGGGTCATGACGTTCTTTTCGCAAAAAAATGTCATGACGGTTTCCAGGGTAAACCCCATGAAAGCGGCTTGTTCAGGCAGTTTCTTATGAAAGCCTTCCGCCGCCGCTTTAGTGCGTAAAGCCCGAAAACGCGCGGGGAAGGTTTCTTTGATCTCTGCCCTGTTTTCCCGTATCCAATGAATGAACGAAACCATAGCAAAGGGCAGCTTGTCGGCTTCGGCCTGAATGCCTGAAAGTTTATCCCGGTCCACGTCGCCTTCGGTCACCTCGATGATACAGACACGGGCCAGCGTGCTTTCGAGCGTCGGCTGTTCTTCGGCGGTCATCAGCATCATGCCGCGTGGCTCATAACGGCCCTTTTCACTGAGATCACTGTTCAAGCGCCCGCGCGCCGTCCGGTTCGAATAGGCGCGGATCATCCGTTGCGCAATGCCTTCCTTGCTTTCGGCGGCTTTACGATTTGAAGATGGATGATAATCATCAATGATGTGAAGCGTGTCCTTCAGTGTGAAACTTCGTTTTTCCAGTATTCCGGGTGTATCATCGAAGTTGGATAAACATTCGGCCCCGGTGAATTGCCCGAAGTGCGCAAGGGCCAGAAGCGCCACTGTTGTTTTCAATGTGCCGGATTGCCCGAAAAGATAGAAGCTGAAATTCGGCATGGGGTTCAGAAGCGTGGTCAAGGGTGCCAGGTAAACCAGGCAAAAAAGCGGAAGCGTCACGGCCCGGCTTCCTATTTCCAAAAAGCGCAAGCTTGCTTCCAGGCCGGTCTTTTCCGCGTCGGCGGCCTTTTCTGACTGCCCGGAATTTGAAAGGGGGGAGGGGAGAAGGCTGTAGCGTTCAAGCTCTTTGCTTAGCCTGACAGAAACATCCGGCAAGTCCGACCCCGCGCCGATTGCACCGCCCGCGTGAAGGTAAACCCATTGACCGTTGATTTCGCGCCAACCTGTATGACCGTAATGTGTTTTGACGGGAGTGTTTATCGATGCCTTTTGAATCGCGTGCCTCACATAATCGCGCACGGTCTGACCTGGTTCCAGGCATGCCCTTGATCCCCATTTTGAAATCCACGTTAAGCCGGCAAATCGTTCAGCGGGAATGTCAACTTTCTGAAGCGGGTATTTGTCGTAAAGCTTGCCTTCAATGCTGAAAAGATGCTGGCTGTCCTGGCCGTCATCGATGATGTTTTCTTCCACGATCCGGGCGGTGAAATTGCAAAGGCCAATGGTCTGTTCGTGCTCATCCGCTCCGCCTTTCCCCCTGGTTCGCTTCACGCGGCACCAATAGCCGCTTTTAACAAAATAGCCGGATTGTTCGTCGCCGCTTCCTTTGTCGTGCTTTTCCGCGTTGATGATTTCCGCCTCTTGCGCAACGCGCGCCTTGACCTTTTGTTTGATCTCGTCTGTCCTGTTATCCCCGTGTTTATCCGTCGCCATTGTATCGCTGCCCCTTAGTCTGTATTCGGTCCGTCCAATCTAGCGCGCCTTATGTCGTTCGTTTATCCTGGGCCATTCTCGCGCGTCGCTTTTCAGAAAATATCGAGCATGGCCGTCCTTTTGGACGTAATACCTCAAGCTTTCGTTCTTTCTTCTTTCGGCATGCTTTTAATGATTTTTTCCCAGGCGGCAATTTTGGATTCAAGCTTTTTCAGAATTTGCCGGGCTATATAAATATTAGCTTCGTGCGCTGCCCTGCCGGTAATAAAAAGCTTTTGATCTTCAGGCGGCATTTCGCCGGTTTCGATTTGCCTTTGGATTTCCTCATTACCCAGGATCAACCTTGACCATTCCCGCAGTTCCACAATGTCGCCTTTTTTAAAGAAACTTTTTTTCGCCATGATGATTTTGCTCCTCTCAATAAAAAGAACCCCGAAGATTTCTCCCGGCGTGCGAGTGCCGCCCGTTCGTCACCGATACGGGAATCTTCAGGGGTTCAATAGAACATTTATTCACTTACGCACCTTTGGAGAAAACTTGGTAAATTAATGTTTCCTTTCCGTATCGCACGGGAAGCCCGCCGCCGTTAAAATGGCGAAAATCTCTTTTTGTATTCTTTCGGAATCAGTGCTCATTAGCGCCGCCAATTGCTTTAATTCCAAAGAATTCCGATCAAAAATAACCCGGTGCGCTTCAGCAAACTCCTGTTTGCTTCCTGGCTTCAGAATGCCGAAGATCAACCCGTAAATGGCAAAGAAGGCGATTTCTCTTTTTGTCTCATCAACTCTGGTGTTTTTATCGTTGTTCATGTCGTATATTTGCCTTCCCTAATTATTGGCCGCCGCCGAAAGTCAGCCTGGTAGTGTTCCGGCGGCGGCCACATGGCCGCTGCGGAGGAACAACGGTCAAATCTTTCAGCTGCCCAAAATGGCTCCCATCAAAGATGGAGAATCAACCCATCCGGTGCGCTCGTTTGTTTCCCGAATATCGGGCAAGCCTTCCTTTAGTTGCAAAATTCTCCGCGTATCGCATTGCGCGCAACTCAGCTTCATGGCCTCAATCTCTTGAATGGCGGCCCGGCAGTATTCGACACGATTCAAAATTCCGTCACGGTTTGATCGAATAAAATATTCAGCGCGCCCGGAAAGTTTTTTTTCGCCGATTGCTTTTGCATAGATTATCGGCGTGGTCATCGCCTCCCTTTGTTTTTCAGTGAAGAATTTTACGGCGGCTGCGATATCTTTTTCATAGTTGGTCAAAAGAAAGGAATCATGCCCGGAAATTTCGCGTTCGAGTTCGCGTCTTCGGCTGGAAAGGGGCAAAAACGCGCCCTGAGCTTCTTGATCAAGTTTTTTTCGCTCTTCGTCCAGCCGCTTTGCCGATTCCGTATAAGAGACTTTCAGATCGGTCATTTTAGTGCGAACCGCTTCCAACTCATTTTCGCAAAGGGTTCGGGCGTCAATCGCCGCCGCGCGTTTTGTTTCCAAGTCTTTCCGCTGTTTATTTCTAAATTCCTGGGCCAGTTCGCTTTTTTCCAGGAAGTCCGCAAATTCATCATTCAATTGGTTCATTTTCTCCCTCCATTATTTGTTGCGCTTATTGCGGCCCCTGACCGCAGAGACAAGGG
>JAQVUB010000342.1 GCA_028699735.1 Lentisphaeria bacterium
ACGAAAATTTAGTAGGAAAGCGGATATCCCAACCGGAGATTTTCTTAGTCGGAATTTGCTTTTTGTTGCCTTTGGCTTGAATTATGAAAAAATTTCTGAAGGTTTCGATCACCACACTAATCTAACTCTAAAAAAAGTTCGTGCTTTTTCGTGCCTTTCGTGGTTAAAAAAGCTTTTGGACGGGGTCTTTTGGGAACTGCACCCGTCATACCGTAAATTATCCGTAATCGTTGCTTCAAAACAACAAAAAACCGCAACGTATCACAAGGTGTGAAAAGTTGCGGTTTCAGGGGGAAAAATGGTGGGCCCAGCTGGACTCGAACCAGCGCCCCGGAGATTATGAGTCACCTGCTCTAACCAACTGAGCTATGGGCCCGGAATATTTAAAATATGATTCTTGATCCCTGAAAGTCAAGCATGGGCGGGAAAATCCGGCTCGGGCCGGAAGCGCTGTTCGTAATACGTCAGTAAAGCTGGTAACGGAGCATTTCTTTTTTTACAACGAAAAGCACGAAACGCCCCGAAAAAATTTCATGGGAGCAGCGTTGACTGCAAGCATGTGTCGTACTCCCATGAAATTTTTTCGGGTCATTTTGTGTCTTTTGTTGTAAAAAAATACGACTGTCACCCAGCTTTACTGTCGCAATACGCGCTGTTCAGAGGATGATAGAGCCGCCTTTGGCGAGCAGACTGCGGGTTTCCCGGTAATCGATTTTCTGGACGGAGCGGTTCTGCTGCAGGCACTGGAAGGCGGCAACGCCGACGGCTTCCCCGCATTGATTGAGGTTGACCATGACACGAACTGCTCCGAAGGCGTCACGGTCGGCGTCCAGCATTCGTCCAGCAGCCAGAAGGTTGCTGGCACCAGTGGGAATATGACAGCGCAAGGGAATTTGATAATATGGCAGCGATTGATGATCGGGCAGCCAGCGTGTGGTTGAGACCAGTTTGCTTCCTTTGTAGAGGCGTTGATTGCCATCAAGGGACTTGAAGGAGATGCTGTTATCCTGGTCATTGTGGATATCGACCGGGTAGGTGCCGTTGGCGATGGCGTCCGGACAGGGGCTGAGGGCGAGCATATCCTGCCCTCTCAGCTGGGCGATGGATTGGATATGCAGTCCTTCACGGATACCGATTGCGGAGGGGAGAGTTTCCAGCGCAATGGGTAGCTCCGGCAGTTCTTTTTTCAACATGACAAGCAGAGCCCGGATCTGCCGTCTTGCCTCCATTTCGGCGTCGGTAATCTGATCTGCGTCATCGCAGTCGCAATTCAGGATTCGTGTGCCTGCCAGCATGAACAGGGTGCTGGCCGGCATGTCCATCCCCCAGTAATAGCCACAGGGCAAATCCGGCAGTTCTGTGCGATATTTTTCCATGCAGGCATGCAGATCAAAACCGTCCGGAAACTTCCAAGCGCTGAAGCGGGCACAGCTGGTCGGGGGCTGCGGATGCTGCGGACGTCGCATGGGAACGCCGGCCTTTTTGCAGAGGACTCCATCGCCGGAAGCATCAATGAAAACCTTCGCCCGGATGGCAAACCGGCCGGACTTGTTCTCTGCAATAATTGCAGCAATGCTGCCGTCAGGATTGGCAACGGATGTAGAAAAAAAGGTGTTCAGGAAAACCCGGATCTTTGTCTGTTCCTGAACCAGTCTGTCCAGTTCCAGGGTTAATATTTCCGGATTGAAACGGATTCCGTAGTGTGGCACCGGCTTCCGGAATGCACTTACTGCATTCTGTTTTTCCAGACGCTCAAGCATTTCAAAGGTCAGTCCGGCAATGATCTGCTGTTCTCCGCTGGTGTCATAAAGCGTGTGCCACATGCCGACAAGCCCGAGAGTGGCAACCCCTCCAAAGCGGTTCTGGCGTTCCAGCAGAATGACTTTGGCTCCGAGCCGTGCCGCTCGTACGGCAGCAAAAACTCCGGTGCAGCTGCCGCCAATGACGCAAAGATCTGCCTCAGCAGCGACGTTGATCCGTTCAGCAGGAAGCAAAATATCAGCCATCAGATTCATCCTTTTTGTTTCTTGAAAATGTGTTGATCAGAGCTGACAATGATAGTGTGATAATGTAATGCTTATCGATTGCTGAGCAGACTGTTCGCGCCTTCTCTCATAAAAAACCTTCAATATGCTCCCAATCTGGTAGTAAAATGAAGTCGGGAAGGTACATTAAAAGTCAACATCGCGGAGATTCCGTTTTCTGTTGAAAGCGTTTGTTTTCCTTCTCCGCCTCTGCAACCAAAACCGGGAAAGCAGGTCTAAGTTCCTTATACCCTACGCGGCGTTTTCCCGGCGGGCGGGAAATAATTCCGGTTTTGAACCGTTAACTGCTTGGAACTTTTTTGCTGCATCTGCGCTGACTTTCTTCAATATGGTTAATTTTGTCAGAACAATTTCAACGGCGGTATTCTGGAACCGGCAATCCTGTCATGTCGTCAGGTTGCAGCGTTTTCGCGATGCCTTC
Organism: Lentisphaeria bacterium; assembly: GCA_028699735.1. GTDB lineage: Bacteria > Verrucomicrobiota > Lentisphaeria > Oligosphaerales > Oligosphaeraceae > JAQVUB01. Next base: position 2,467 of record JAQVUB010000342.1, read on the forward strand.
AAAGTGCTTGCCTGCTGGAACGGCGAAGTCAGTAAAGAACAGTCTCTGGCGGAATTGATTGCATTGGGGGTGAAAAGCGTTGAGGCTTCCGATCAGGAGTTTATTGTTGCCGGTGGTGATACGACCGGCTGGGGTTCTGCAGAATTGCAGTTGCCTGCGTTGTCAGGGGCAGAATTGAAAAGTGCATTGCAGTTTGAACTGCGCAAACAGACCCCGATCCCCCCTGAAAAACTGCGCTGGGGTTACCGGATGCTGGAAAGTTCAGGCAAGGGCAGCCGAATCCGGCTTTTTTACATCAAAGAAGAGGAGTGGGGGCGCTGGTGCAGTGCTTTGAAGGGGCTTTCCCACGTTGATGTCATTCTGCCTGCACAACTGGCTCTGGACCCCCTTTTTGCTGATGCCGATTGCTTCTTTCCGGAAGAGACTGCCCAGGCCGGGTATGCCTGCCGGCGTGTCAATGATACGCGCTTGATTATGCGAGAACCAACCCCCCCGCAACTGACACCGGAAACGGCATTTCCCCCCTTTGCCAGTTTTCAGCCAGGGCCGTTGATTGGGAAAACGCCTGCCGAGCAAATGGCATTCATTCCGGCTTTGCTGGCCGCCGCCTATGGGCTCACCCGCAACTCGAATCTGGATCAGGCTACTCTTATCGCACCCCCGGATGCCCTGAAGGCGCACCGCTATATCGCCAGCAAAATCATCGCAGCGGGATTACTGATTTTTACCTGCGTCACTCTGCTGCTGGGAATGGCCAGACAACTCCAGGCACGAGCAGCACACCTGCGAAAAATCGATTCGGAAATTGGCAAAGTGCAGGCAGAGCTGAAGGCACTGCAAACAAACCAGGGGGGCAATTCGGAAAAAGAATTTGTTGCTGTGCTGGAACAGGAATTGCGTGATAACGTGCAATTGATGCCGAGCTTCCCGGAAGCCCTGCTCGAGCTGACTAACCTGATTGAAACACCAGCATGGGCATCTTCACGCATGGAATGGAATGCCGGACAAATCTCTCTGCAGCTGCAAAGCCCACAACGTGATCTCGAACTGCCCGGAAAACTCGAAGAATCCCCGATGCTCGGCGATGTGCGCGAATTGTCATCATCCTATAACCAGGGAAACTACCTCTCACGCTATACGATGAATGCACGCTTCGATACCCCCGAGGAAAAAGTCGAATTTGAGTTGCGCCGGGCAAAGCGCCAGGAACAGGAACGATTGCAGAAACAACAAGAGGCTGCCGAAAAACAGCAGGAAACGACGGAAACGCAGACCGATGAGGAACTCGAATCGCAGGATGGCGACGAAACCGCAACGGAAGAAACGGAATAATTCTTTTTAACAACGAAATTCACGAAATGACTTGGGGTGG
>JAQVUB010000343.1 GCA_028699735.1 Lentisphaeria bacterium
CCGTTGCTTTCCAAGTTGTCGTCGATGCCGTTCCCGTCCGAGTCCAGCCCGCGTTCGTTCGCGGTCGGGATCCCATCGCCGTCGTCGTCCGCATCCTTTTATGAGGTTCAAAACGGGATATCGTCTCCATCGTCGTCAACGCTGACGAGTTCAGGGGCGGGGGGATCATCGATGGGGTCATTCCAGCCCGGTTCCGGGATCATGGCCGGTTTGGGTGTCCAGGCGGGTTTCGGAGCGAGCCGGCATTTGGCCACCTGCTCGAACCGCTCTCCCGCAACACGTTTCACCGTGATGGCGAGTGCCTTTGCCAGGCATCCTTCACTGGCCATCTGGACGGCTTCCCGGGCTGAATTGGGGACGGGACAGCCTTCCGCCGGCTTGCGTGAATCAAGCCCGGCAGTTGCCACATTGATTGCGGGTCTCGATGAAGGCTCCAGTCGGTACGGCGAAGGTTGTCTCAGCCGGGGTGAGCATGAACATGGGAGATTGCTGGTTCATTGGTTTTTCCTTTAGGGTGGCGTGGTGGCGACAGGCTTATTGACCTTACGTCTTTGTCAACATGCTTCGTTAGCGACATGTTGTCGGCAGCTCTTTGCATTCGCTGCATTTTTCATGCTTGCCGCACCAGTCGTCACCCTTACAGACAGGGAAGCCATCTTCGGTTGGTGGATTGAAGCGGCATGTTCCCTGCGGCGCGGCAAGGGTCTGAAAGCCACTGCCTTTCCGCCAAAAGGTTGCAGGCTGAAAATATTTGCAGTCCATGCAGCGGCTGAAACCGTTGAGAAGTCCGTCAAGCTGGTTGTCCTCGCTAATCTCGTGTTCGATCCCATCAGGTGTTCTATAGCAAAAAGTCGGATTATACGTCATTTTATCGCTCTCCTTTGGCTGATTTTCAAAACTTCACAAATTCACAGGGGGGTCAGAAATGCATTTACAGAACAGAAATGTTTTACGCGAGTGGTTATATGTGAAGTTGTGAAGTTATATATTTTAGGGGGGGATTTCTCTCTCTTTTTCTACTTAAATCGCCCCTGTCAAAACTTCCCCAAAACTTCACAAGACTTCACAAATCGCCGTATAACTTCACAGTGTTTTCATGAATCACCTCAAAACTTACCATATGAAGTTTTGCGCGTCCTGTGAAGTCTTGCCAGCCTATGGTCCACAGAGTGAGTACACCCGCTTCAGGCGCTTGCCGCCGGTGTCAACAAAACTGGAAACAATGGTTTCATTTTCCGTAAGCGTCTCAATGATCTTTTGGAAGAGCTCCTTTGATTCATGGGAGCGGTGCAGCAGTTCCGAATGTCCGTACGACCCGCCGGCAGCCCGGATGAATCGCACAACCTTCTGGCACTTCTCGTCGAAGGGATTTTCATAGGAATACGAGCTCACCAAAAAGAGTGACTGCCGCGTCACGAAGTCCACGAAGGGGCCAGCCCACTCAACAGCCTCTTTGGTGATGATCGGGCTAGTCACATTTGCGCTGATACTGTAGAGCATCGACAGTTTGACGACCTTTTCATAGGCGCGAGCCCAGAACGCCATGGGGATTTGCTCGCGGAGTTTTTGGTGTTTGAGATACACTCCATCGTACTGCCGGCCGGTTTCATCCAGAAGCGAATCCGCCTCCGGTTCGGCGCTGATGGTCATCAGTTCCGGATTGACAGAACCCAGATTGCCGCCTCGTCCATAGGAGAGGATGGTGTCGATGGAGCTTTTCAGGCTGTCTGGGATGGCGATGAACTTCGATCTGTGCTGCGGGCTGCGGCGTCCGGCGGTCAGCAGGATGCACCTGGCCCCCATGCCATTGCTGAGCAATCTTGGCGATAGTGATTCATAGAAAAATTCGGGAATGGCTGTGCCGAAGATGACCAGATAGGGATTGACAATCGTCTGTCCGGCGGCATCAAGCCCGTTCTTCATATCATCCCTGAGTTTCAACAGATCGTTTCTGTTCATCGCCTTATTCCGCAGTTTCAAAGTCGAGTTGGACGAGCCGTATATGCTCAGCAGCCTGCCAAGCATAGTTTCGGAATTGTTATCCTTGGCGTACTTCAGGGCATTGAACAGCGTATCGAATTCATCCTTCTGCAGCAGCAGCGTCGGATGGAGGAACAATGCGTCCTCCAGTCCTGCGCCGGAGGCGACATCATCAATCACGCCGCCGCCGATACCGCATGTGATCGCCGTTGTCATATTCACTTTACGTGGATGGTCTTTGCCCACACCGGAATCAGCCAGGACAATGAGATAGAGGTTCGTCAGGGTATTGCGGTCGCTGACCACCTTTCTGCCGGCGAGATAGGACAGGAAAGCCAAGGCTCCGGCAAAAGACAGGATGCGGTTGGGATGCGGTGCGCTTGACATCGACCACTCCACGAAGTCGTCGATGAACCCGGGAATGTGGGTGAGTTGTTCCGGCAGTTCACCCGGATCGGGAAATGCGGCGTTCTTTGTAGTCGTGCTGATGTCACCACCGATGCCAGCCAGATTCCCCTTTGGCTTCACCATTTCCGGATCGGCAAGATGCACCACAGGCTCGACTGGCTGCCCCAGGAGGCCGGAAAGATCCACGTCAGGGTGTTCTTCGGCGGCCTTGCCATAGCCCTGCCGGAACAGCTCGGAAGAGGCTTTGGTGTAGTCGCCGCCATGCTCCAGGAGCGTATAGGCGCCGAATGCGTTGTAGGAGTGGACGGACTCGAATGGCGCGGCGTTGGACGAGAATACATAGAAGGAGCCATCTTTCAGGGTCGCGGAGGTTTTGTCTTCCATCTTTCCCGGACGGCGCCAGTGCTGGTTGCCATCCGGCATGGTCTGCAGGTACTTCCATCCGTGCGCCTGCAGGAGCGCCGGGAAGTCACCGCGGGCATTGTAGTCATCACCGGGGCGCAGCGTGAAACGGGTGTCCTCTCTGGCCTGCTTCTCTGCCTTGTTCTCCTCGACGAGCTCATTCAGGCGCCAGGCGGCATCAAGAAGCGTGATGCGTTCATTGCCGGAAAGAGTGCCCAGGTGCGTGTAGTCACCCTGCAGGAGCTCATAGCCTTCGGTGGGTGCGCACAGGACAAGGCCGCCCTCGCCGCGCGTCTCAATGAGGGTCATGCGTTTGCCGTCACGAAGCCCCATCGCCAGTTTTAGATTGCCGGAGATGCCCTCCTGACAGCGGTAGGCGACATGATAGCCGCCAGACGGTGTCTTTTCGATAACCAGACGGTCGCAGATCTCCTGCGGAATGGATGCACGCCAGGCGTCGAAGAGTTCTCCCTGGTTATCGAAATCGAGGACTTCCAGGTTGCCGGAAACTTGTCCGCAGATGACGCAGATGGCATCCGGCGCATTCGCAAACCAGGCTACGATGTGGTTGGCACTTGGAAGCTGACTCTGATACTCTTTCCAGAAAGGTATGGCCGGGCGCTTCTCTTTTCGCCGGGCGGGCAGGACGGACAGCCCTGCCGCATGATACTGTTGGGCGTGATCAAGTAGTGTCATTTCAGATATCCTTTTTCGGGTGAATATTCAAACATGGTTCCGATACTTTCCTTGTGGTGGAGCGCAGGAGATTAGCAAAAGCTGCGAGCGGATGGCTCGGTCTATGCTGCTTGATGACCGCAGGCATCATTGCCTGTCACAGTCGTATCCAACAAAATTTCCAAAATCCGCAAGTGCAGCGAGAGTTTTTTTGATTTTTATTTTCCGGCAGACAAAAAAATGCTGTTCATGGTGCTTCCTCTGTTGGGGGGTGATTATAGCCCGCGGCTGGACTTGAATATTATTTCGCCTTTTCAAAGCCAGTCCGCAGTCGGGCCGATGAGTCGGGATCGATGGATGAACAAAAAGTCCC
>JAQVUB010000013.1 GCA_028699735.1 Lentisphaeria bacterium
AGGGTTCAGGGGTCAGGCTTATAAGGTGGCGTAACCGGCCCGGTTGCGATTTCTGTTAGTACTCCCACGCCCGAACGGTCTCAGGTGCCCGGGGCAGCGACTACCTACTTTTGGGAACTGCACCCTCCCCGTTCCCGTATTTGTCCGTGTTTAGTCCGTGTCCCGTCCGTGTCCCGTCCGTGTCCAGTCTGTTTTCATTGCAAAAAAAATCTTTCTCAAAAAAAGAGAATTGGGGCGATAGTAGTACAAAAAAAATCCTGGGTAGTAGCGCATGTTTGCAAACAACGCTGCTTCCCGGGATTTTTTTTGTGTCTTTTCGTGTCTTTCGTGGTTAAAAATTCAGTATTTGGGTTTCCCCAGGCACATCAGAAGGTGTTTTTCCGGCATTTTGGGGGTAAAGCAGGATACGGCAATGGTGATAATAATGGCGATGGGCAAGCCGATGATCAGGGGGTCGACATAGGGCCAGACAAAAGGTCCCCAAACCAGAGGTTTGCCATCGATAAGCGCCAGGGAAGTGCGCCCAAAAACGGCATTGCAGAACAGCAGCGCCCTTGACGTGGTTTCGTGGATCAGCAGCATCCAGAGAAAGCAGGTGGTTGCGCCGCAGATCATGCCGGCGATGGCACCTGCCTTGGTAATCGAGCGGAACCAGAGTCCACCGACATACATCGGCAGAAAAGCACAGGCGCACAACCCGAAAAAGATGGCCGTACCTCTGGCGACAATTTCCACACCGGCCTTACCCATGGTTTTTTCCAGGTAATATCCCAGATAAACTGACCCATTACAAAAAAAGTCATTTATTGGGTTGAAAAATGGCAAATAGCTTGTACGTTAAAGGAATGTCCTCGATTTTCAGCATTTGTAAATTTCGAAAAGTTTAAACGCAGGAAAAGAAAACATGGGTTCTGTAAAGAAAAAACGGCGGAAAAAAATTGCCAAGCATAAACGCAAAAAACAGCTGAAGGCACAACGTCATAAGAACAAATGACGATTGACATGCCGCGGGCTGCAAGGGGTTGGGATTTTCCCAACCTTTTTTTTTCGCAAAATGTTTTCTTTGAAGCGGTATGATTATTTGCTCCCGTGTATTTTGGGATTTTGGTACGGATCATGTTGCGATTGCCAGACATTGGTCGATTATCTTGTCTCGTGGCGGTGTTTCTGGTGTTGTCAATTCCAGGTGCCGGCAAGGGGTATGATCCAGGCGCGCTGAGTTTATCCGACCTGCGCGAAGTTCGCGGTTGGTCCAGTTATGCTCGGGCGCGATATCTGATTGCCGAGCGCAGTACAGATGAACAGCAAATTGCGCAACATTTGCGGGATTGTCTGATTGCCATGCCGGATGCGGAAATTCCATTGCGTCTGTTGCTTTTGATTCGCAATGAGGGCGTTGGTTTGCTGGAGGATATTTCGAAAGTCGTTGCGGCGAATCCAGAGAATGTCCGCGTGAATGTTGTATATGCGGAGATTCTGGAAGATGCCCACCGTACTGATGAAGCCTGCCGTCACCTTTTGGATTTCATGGATAAAACCGGATGGCGGCATCCGGAACCCGTGATCCGGCTTCTGCAAATCAAAGCCGCTGCTGCAAAGTGGGTTGAAGGCGATCAATTTTTGGGGAGAGCCTTGCGACAAAAAGCCTTGCGGCAGCATCCCAAATTGCAGGTATTTCAGGCATTTTATATTTTGCAGCGGGGGGAATCGGCAGGGTGTGTTGGCGAGAAGCATTTAGCCGGCCTGCGTAAAGCGCAGAGCTTGATTCAGCCCTTTCTTGAGAAACCGGAGCTGTTGCACGATTGGGAACTGTTCACGAGTCTTTTCCCGGTGCTGGTCAAGCTGCAGAGTTGGGAACAGATGAATCGCCTTTTGGATGGCGCTCCTGAGGATTTTACGCGGACGCGGTTCTGGTTCAAAAACAAGCTGCTGGCTCTTGAAAAACTCCGTGATGTGGAGGGATTGCAGGCGTTGAGCAGGGAGGTTTTTGCTGCTCCGGAACAATCTATCGAGGCAATCGAAGAGATTGCCCGTACTTATATTGGAATGAAGGAAATTGACAAGGCCATTGAGATTTTTGAGTTATTGCATTTGCGAAATATCCGGTCTATGGCATACCGTTTGGAACTGGCATGGCTCTATCTGCTGAGGGGATCTGACAGTAAAGGCATGGCCCTGCTGGCAGCGGTCAGGGACTTGCCTTTCCGGGGATTGATCCTGAAAGCGGAATTTATGAAGCTGCGTCAGCAGCCTGCCAAAGCAGTGGAAGTTTATCAGCAGGCTGAAAAAACAGCGCTAGCGTCGGAAGAGCTCCGCTACCTCGATTCGACCTTCTATGTCACTTATGCTTTAACTGCGGAAAAAGCGGGACAACCCGAGCTGGCCATTGAAAAATTCCGTCGTGCGCACCAGCTTGAACCGGAAAATTCTAATATCTGCAATGGGCTTGGCTATACGCTGGCGGATCATAACCAGGACTTGCAGTTTGCAGAGCAATTGATTGAAAAGGCTGTCCAGGCTGAACCGGACAATATTGCTTTTCTGGACAGTCTGGCCTGGGTGCGTTTCCGGCAGAAAAAATATTCCACTGCGCTCGAGGCGATGTTGCGGACACTGACTGTATTCCAGTCTGGTCAGGATTCCGATGGGGTTATTCATCAACATGCAGGTGATATTTTTGCAGCAGGCGAGTATCCGCTTTTAGCTGAACTGTTCCGCAGCAAAGCAGCCTGGGAACGCATGGCAAAATGAACTGTTTTTTAACAACGAAATACACGAAACGACCCGAAAAAATTTCATGGAAGCGGCTTTGAATGCGGGAATGCGTTGTTCATCCCATGAAATTTTTTCGGGGCGTTAGTGTATTTCGTGGTAAAAAAACAGTAAAAGAAATTGTTTTTTTTTACTGTTTTGTCAATGATTGTCATTGAAAATCGCTGTTTTTGCATTATGTTATTTTCTTGAACAATTTGTTTTGTTCAATTTTATCAGGATTTCTGATGGGTTTTGTGGAACAATACTTTCCGTTAAGTGGGGCAATTTTAGTATTGCTGTTCTTTTCGGCCTTTTTTTCCGGGTCTGAAACAGCCTTGATGTCTCTGAGTCGCGCGCAAGTCAAGCGCATGTCGAATGGGACTGCCGGGGAAAAAGCAGCATATATGCTTTTGCGGGAGCCGCAGCGCCTTCTTGCGATCGTTCTTGTCGGCAACATGTTTGTCAATGTCTTGTTGACTTCTTTTTGCGCGTCGCTTCTGGCGGGTCTGGTGATGGGGGTGGGTGACAGTCCGGGATTGTACGGGGTGTTGCTGAAGCCGGGCTTGCAGGGGTTCGGGGTGCAGCTGTCAGCGTCTGGCTGGGACAAGTTGGCAGAAGTTTTCAGTGTGCTTCTGAACATCCTGCTGCTGACTCCGATTCTGATCATTTTCGGGGAATTATCACCGAAGACGATCGCTTTCAGTCACAATCAGCATTTGTCCCGGATTTCAGCGTTTCCCCTGTTGTATTTTGGCAGATTGATCGCACCCTTGTTGTTTCTGTTGCGGATGGTCAGTCTGTTGTTGCAATGGTTGTTGCGGATGAGAATCCGCGCTGATGCCTGGTCGATGCTGACTCCGGATGAAGTTGCCGCGACTTTTGCCGCCGGTGAAGCTGGCGGAGCGACCAGTGTGCATGAACGGCAGTTGCTCGAACGCATCATGCGTTTCGGCCGTATTGAAGCCAGTGACATCATGGTGCCGCGGACTGAAATTATCGGCGTCAGTGATGAGCAGACGATTCAACAGGCTTTTCAAAAATTACGTGGCAGTACCCATAATTTTCTTCCCGTCTATCATCAGGACCTTGACGATATCTGGGGAATCATTGCTTTTGCTGATTATCCCCTCTGGTTGAACAGCCAGCAAAAAGATTGTAAACTGTTGGAGTTTCGCGAGGCTTTGCAGAGCAACCGTTCGGACAAGCTTCCTGTTTATCCGGTTTCGTATGTTCCGCCCAGTGCCCGGACGGACCGCATGCTGTCCGATATGCGCAAGCAGAGCAAGCGTTTTACGGTTGTGGTTGGTGAGTATGGCGGAACGCTTGGGATTGTGACCATCAGTTCAATCCTGGAGGAGATCATCGGGCGTTATGCTGTCAGCGGTGGCAATTTAAACAAGATGCTTCCCTTGCCTGCGGGTGGTTGGGTTGTTGACGGGCGGGCGCGTTTGCGGGTTATCGGCAAAGAATTGAATCGCGAGTTTCTCTGTGAAGCGGATACAGTTGGCGGTCTGATCATGGAGATATTGGGTCGAGTTCCAGCAAAAGGCGACAGGGTCACCCACAGTGGTTTGAGTCTGGAAGTTCAGCAGATGGCCGGCAATCGGGTAGGGGCGGTGTTTATCCGCGAATTGCCACAGGTCGTGGAGCGACAGGGAGGTGGACGATGATCAGTTTGGTCATCTACCTGATCCTAATCCTGATGCTGATGGCTCTCAGTGCTTTTTTCAGCGGCAGCGAAATTGCCTTTACATCAGCCAGCAAGATTTATCTTCAGGGTCTTGCTGAATCAGGGAACCGGAAGGCAGGGTGTTTCAGCACATTTCTGCACAACAGTGAACGTTTTCTGGGCACCGTGCTGGTTGGCAACAACCTGGCCAATGTCAGTCTGGTGACCATTACTCAAGTCGTTTTAAGTCAAGGGATAGGAGAAAGCGCCTGGTTTGCCGGGTTGTTTGCCGGCGAAGGTGACTTATCCTTTGGAGTTGAATTATTGACGACGGCTCTGGTCACCCCTGTGGTTCTGGTGTTCTGCGAGATTTTACCCAAGGCGGTCATTCGCAATCATGCAGATGCTTTCGCACTGCAGATGGCCATGCCGATGTACTGGTTCAGCCGGGTCCTGTCGCCCTTGATTTCAGTGGTAACTATGGCTTCAAGGCTGATCACCCGGCGCTTTGAAGACCGGCAGTTACCCCGTGTTTCCGCGCAGGTGACCCGGGAGGACTTGAAGGTGATCACCGCTCTGGTGGCAGAGCAGGGGCTCGTTGCCCGGGAAGCTGGCGAGATGCTCCAGATGGCTTTGGAGCTGAATGAAAAACCGGTAGAGACGATCATGGTGCCCCTGGTCGAAATCCGCTCCCTGCCCAGCAATGCAACGGTTGCGGAACTCGAACGACTAACCCTGGAAACCGGTTTTTCCAGATTTCCGGTGTATGAGAAGCGAATCGATGAAATCGTCGGAGTGGTTTCGCTGCGGCAGATTTTGGCTTCTGCGGAGGTGGACGGTCTTTCTGAAGAGGCTTTGCAGAAGCTGGAGATTTCGCCGTTTCTGGATCGTAATCTTCTTTATGTCCCTGAGTCCAAGACCGTCAGTGAATTGTTGCATGAGCTTCGTCAGCAGAACATACCAATGGCTGTGGTCGTGGACGAATATGGCGGGATGATTGGTCTGGTGACGGTTGCCGATCTGGCGGAGCAGATTGTCGGCAGTATCCGTGGGGAGCGGGAGCAGGAATCTGTAATGGTTCGGCGTCTCAGTTCTTCACAATTTGAGTGTGATGGTCGTCTGGACATTCGGGAGCTTGAGGAAAATCTGGGTTTTCGCATTGAGAATGTTGGTTTTGAGACAGCGGCCGGTCTGGTTTTGAAGTTGACCGGTCATATACCGGCGACAGGAGAAGTGGTCAGCTATCGCGGCTATCTGATCACCGTTCTGGAGGTGAAACATCACCGCATCAGCCGGCTGCGTTTTCAATCCCACCGCCATCGCGAACACAGTTCGTGAACGCTTGCCGCTTTTAAACAGAATTTTGACCGTGTTAATTTTACGTAACGAATTAGAAAGTCATTAAGAGAAGAACAGAAACAATGGAACGAACATACCCTCTGAACAAGGTTCGCAATATTGGCATCATGGCTCACATTGATGCCGGCAAAACCACTTGCACGGAACGTATCCTTTTCTACACCGGGCGTACGTACAAACTGGGTGAGACGCATGATGGTCAGGCGACGATGGACTTTATGGTTCAGGAACAGGAACGTGGCATCACCATTTCAAGCGCAGCCACAACCTGCATCTGGAAAGATCATCAGATCAACATTATAGACACCCCCGGACATGTCGATTTTACCGTGGAAGTCGAGCGCAGTCTGCGGATTCTGGATGGAGCTATTGGTCTGTTCTGTGCGGTGGGCGGTGTCGAGCCGCAGTCGGAAACCGTCTGGCGCCAGGCGACCAAGTATCAAGTGCCGCGCATCTGTTTTGTCAACAAGATGGATCGTACAGGAGCAGATTTCTTTTCTGTCCTCGAACAGATTCGTTCCGTTTTGGGTGCCAATGCGGTGCCGATTGCCATTCCGATTGATCAGGGACCGGAATTTAAGGGGATCATTGATCTGATCAAGCTTTGCCAGGTGCGTTATGTTGAGGATCCCAAGGGTACCTTTCCAGTTGAAGAACCGATTAGTGCCGAGTATCAGGAATTAGCGGCGAAATGGCGCAAGAATCTGCTGGAGAATGTTGCGGAACTCGATGAGGTCCTTTTTGACAAATACTGTTCTGGTGAAGAACTCACCGAGGAAGAAGTCGTTTCGGTGATACGCAAGGCGACGATCAGTCATCATATTTGTCCTGTGCTTTGTGGCAGTGCCTTCCGTAATAAAGGGGTTCGCCGTCTGTTGAATGCGGTGATTGACTACCTTCCCTCGCCGCAGGAACTACCCGTTGTCACGGGAACAGACTTGCAGGGCGAAGTCATTGAGCGCAAGGTTTCAGATGAAGAGCCTTTATCGGCTTTGGCTTTTAAGATTGTTACCGACAAGCATGTTGGCAAGTTGATTTATGTTCGAGTCTATTCCGGCGCGATTCAATCCGGCAGTTATGTTGTGAATTCGAGCAAGAACAAGCAACAGCGCATCGGCCGGATTTTCCGGATGCATGCCAATCATCAGGAGATTGTGGAGCGCCTGGAATGCGGCGAAATTGGCGCTCTGATTGGTTTGAGTGATACCATTACCGGTGATACGATTTGCGATGTGGATCACCCCATCATTCTTGAACAAATTGAGTTTCCCGAGCCGGTTATCAGTGTGGCCGTCACCCCGCAGAAAAATGCGGATCGCGAGAAGCTGATGCTATCGCTGGGCAAGCTGGCCGAGGAGGATCCGACCTTTACAGTGAAGACGGATCCGGAGACTGAGAATACGATTATTTCCGGCATGGGTGAGCTGCATCTGGACATTATTCTGGATCGTCTACGCCGTGAGTTTAATGTGACCGTCGACAGCGGCGCCCCGGAAGTAGCTTATCGTGAAACGATAACGCGAGCTGTCGAGCATGAGGAGCGTTTCCGCAAGCAGAGTGGTGGTCATGGTCAGTATGCGCATATAATCTTCCGCTTGGAGCCGTTGGAACCCGGCCAGGGCTATGAGTTTGTCAACGAGATTAAAGGCGGGAATATTCCCCGTGAATACATTCCTGCCATTGAGAAAGGGATTAAGGACGCGATGGTGCGCGGTCCCAAAGGCGGTTACCCCTGCGTGGATCTGCGCTTTGTTCTGGTAGATGGTTCCTTCCATGAAGTGGACAGTTCTGAAATGGCTTTCCGTACCTGTGCTTCGATTGGTTTCAAGGCGGCCTTCCTGAAGGGGAATGCGCAATTGCTTGAACCGGTTATGAAGCTGACCATCACTACTCCGGAGGAATATGCCGGGAGTATTACTGGAAATCTTTGCAGTCGTCGCGGACGCATCCAGGGGATGGATACGATTGGCAACGGTCAGGTGATCCATGCACTGGCTCCACTGGCTAACCTCTTCGGATATACCAGTGACCTGCGCAATCTCAGCCAGGGGCGCTCCGGATTCAACATGCAGTTCGAATTCTGTGAACCAGTCCCGCAAAGCCTGGCAGAAAAACTGCTCGAAGAACGGCGCAAACGCAAACAACAGGCCGGCTGAAAAACGGACGGTTCTTTTTTAACAACGAAAAAACACGAAAAGACACAAAAAAAATCATGGGAAGTGCGACGTATGTTAACGTCAAGCCACTTTCCATGATTTTTTTTTGTGTCTTTTCGTGTTTTTTCGTTGTTAAAAAAGAACCGTCTGTGTTATTCGCCGGCAGGTGTGTTTTTTGGTTCGGGGAGATTGATCGTGTATTTTTCTTTAGCGAGCAGGGCATCGAGGACTTGTTTGAATGCCTGGTTGGCTTTTTCCCCCTGCATCTGTTCGGAGATTTGCCCTTGCACCTGATCAAAGGCCATCGTGCTGGCAGGCTTGTTTTCACCAGCTTTAATCAGATGGAATCCGAACTGGGTTTCGACGGGGTCGCTGACTTCGCCGGCCTTGAGTTTTTTCAGCGCCTCTTCGAATTCCGGTACCATTTGTCCTTCCTGAAATTCCCCCAGGCTGCCATTCTGTTCTTTGCTGGGACAGTCACTGTTGGCCTTTGCCAGAGCGCCAAAATCTGCGCCTTCTGAGAGCTGTTTTTTAAGATCGATCAGTTTGTTTTTGGCGCTTTGTTTTTCTGCATCATCCGGTTTGTCACTGGCGAATTTGACCAGGATATGCGATGCGGACATGCTTGCCGGTTTGGAAAACATTTCCGGGTGCTGGTCATAGTATTCGCGGGCGGCTGTTTCGGCAATCGGGTTTGCGGCATTATATTCCGCTATTTTCTTTTCGTGATATTTTTCAATCACCATGCTGCCGGCGACCTTCTGAACCAGCTCATCAAAGCCCATGCCCTGCATGGCCAAAACCCGGTTGAAGTTCTCTTCACCCTGCTTGGTTTTCTGCTCATTGAGAAGATCCTCTGCTGCCTTGATATCGAGCTTGCCACCGTCAGCAAGAGCATTTTTCAGAAGAATCTCATAGGTCATCAGATTTTTGCTGAAATTATAGACTACCGACTGAATTTGCTCCGAAGAAATTTCCGGCGCATTTTCATTCTGAAAATATTGTTCCAGCTGGGGTTTGAGCAGTTTGATCACATCGGCCCGTTTAACCACTGCTTTGCCATCCAGAAGGACAACATCTTCCGGAATAAAGGCCAGTAATTCATCTGCGGATTTCTGGGGTTTGGGAGCCGCCTGAACGGCGGGTTCCTCTGCGAACAGAGCCAGCGAGGCAGTGAGCAGCGCAAATGCGCCCAGTTTGCCGAAAGTTCGTTTCATCATCGTGTTTCCTTTGCTTTCCTTTGGTTTATGTTGACGGCGATTTGATTGATACGGGCAAAAAAATCCGTCAGATTGGGACAGGGGGTGCGCCAGCAGCGGGCATTGAACTGCCCCGGCTGAAAAAAGATATCAGAAAGGGCTTTTTCCAAAAACCAGGGAAAAAGGTTCCTGTTTTCGGGTTGTTCCATCCAGCGCTGAAGGGCGATTGAGTAAAGTTCAGGGGACTCCATGCTTTCTGCAGCCAGGATGCTGCCGGCAAGGGTTTTCGGCAGGGAGTCCGTCGAGGAGGTCAGGAATTTCAGGAGCTGTTGCTGTTGCCGGGGATTCAGGCCGGGCCAGGTGAGTACGAGCGCCAGTTCCCGGATTTGCGCAGAAAGGGAGGAGTTCTGCAGGGATGCAAGAACGTTCTCTTTGAGCAGTCTCTGGCGCGTGTCGAGCAGTGAAAAGATGGGATGGGCGGGATTTAACTGCCAGAGGGATTCCAGAGCATTCCACGCAGCAGGCCGTTGATTACTGGCAAGCAGTTGATCCATGCGCACAAGCAGGTCGTCTTGCTGTTTCGCAAACCGGTTTTTATGGAGAATTTCCAGCCTCTGGACTTGCTGCTGCCAGAATTTTGCGAAAGCGGGAGCTTGCTCGAGAGTTGAAAGATAAGGTTTCAACCAGTTCATCGCATTTTCAAGATCTTCTGGCGATTCCCAGGGCATGCGGCTGCAGAAAACCTGCAATGCCTGCAGTGCCTGCGGAGCGGCACGGTATTCCAAAAGTTCCGGAGAGGCTTCCCCTTGTTTTTCGGCCTGCTCAATCAGTCTGCTTAATTCACTGAAACGACCTTCTTTCAAAAAATCATTTGCCTGCAGCAGAAGCAGACGTTCCTTCTCGTGAGAAGAGAGCATTTCAAGCAGGAGCTTTTGCTCAGTATCCTCGATGTTTTTCAGTAGAGCGATGGCCTGTTCATATTGCTCATTGCGCAAAAATTGGCACAGCTTTGATAGAGTCTGATTTTTGCTTTCATCATAATCCGGTGGTGCCGGACGGTCACAGGAGACGAGCAAAAGCAGTCCCTGAAGTCCGACAGTGGCCAGTATTATGATAAAAAAACGTTTCACCGGGTTCAGCTTTTGAAAAAGGTTATTATATTAAGATGCAATAGGGTAATTCCCGCTGGTATACCGAAAGCGTTCTGCAAGATTGCCGTGCAGGGGCTCTTTTCACAACCGCTTCATGACCGGTTTTGAAAAATCCGGCCATAACATAACTATAGCACTGGAACTGGAGTTTTTCCGATGGATCGTAAAGATAAACGCTTGAATGAACAATTGCGCCCCCTCACCTTGATCCGTGGATTTCAGCTGCATCCGGCCGGATCAGTC
Organism: Lentisphaeria bacterium; assembly: GCA_028699735.1. Lineage (GTDB taxonomy): Bacteria > Verrucomicrobiota > Lentisphaeria > Oligosphaerales > Oligosphaeraceae > JAQVUB01. The sequence continues at coordinate 10,532 of JAQVUB010000013.1, forward strand.
CTGATTGGTTTTGGGCGTACAAGGGTTCTTTGCTCGGTCAGTGTCGAGAATGCCGTGCCACGCTGGCGCAAGGAGCAGAATCTTCCCGGCGGCTGGATTACAGCAGAGTATCAAATGCTGCCGGGAGCTACTCAACAACGAACAGAGCGGGAAGTCATGCGCGGTAAATTATCGGGGCGTTCAGCAGAGATTCAGCGCCTCATTGGGCGGGCTCTGCGGGCGGTTGTTGATCTTGACAAACTGCCGGGAATTACTTTGCATGTGGATTGTGATGTCATTGATGCAGATGGAGGAACCCGCTGTGCAGCGATCAGCGGAGCCTCGCTGGCATTGGAACTGGCTGCCGGCAAGTTGCTTCAGGAGGGGATTATTGCGCAGTGCCCGATACGGGAACGCATTGCTGCGGTCAGTGTCGGGCTGTTGAATCAGGAAGTGCTGCTGGATCTTTGTTATGAGGAAGATTCTGCAGCAGAAGTTGATCTGAATGTGGTCATGACCCGTTCCGGACGCTTCGTCGAACTGCAAGGCAGCGGCGAAGAAGCAACCTTCAGCGAGCAACAACTTCAGGAAATGCTCTCCGTGGCTAAAATCGGTTTGCAAAAAGTGATTGACACAGGGGACCTGGCATTGAAGTAACACGGCGGGACAGACCCAATTTTAAACCACGGAACACACGGAATTTTTTTGCGTTGATGCTCTTACGGATGCGCTTGTCGCAAATCATGCTTCTGGTCGGTTGATTCTCCGACCGATCCGACCGATCCGACCGATCTGTTAGAGAAGCGATCGACGAGTATAGTAGAACCGAAGGCAGAAGAAAGCTCGCTGGCGAATCCATTTTTAGAAAGGGAAAGAATCGATGAAGATACTGCAAAGGGCTGCTCTTGTTTGTTGTGTGGTATTTCTGTCTTCAGCCGGTGCTGTCAGTCTGCCAGTACTTTTTCACGCAGGGCGTCTGGATAAACTGGATCGGGTCAGTGAGCCGCTGAAGTTTATCCAGAAGGAAGCGGCTCTGAAACAGAATCGCCTGGTTCCAGGAGCCAACGACAGTGATTTGGTGGAAGAGCGAAGCGCGGATGAAAACCGCGTTTTTATCGTGTTGGGCATCTCTGTCTACCCGGGGCGTTCCGTCAGTCCGTCCGATTATGTTCTGCAAGTGGATGGGAGCGAATATCCCTGCCTGGGAATGGCATCCGCCAAGATCCAGGTTTTTGATTTTCGCCTGCTGGAAATACAGGGACCCGCGGAAGTCCTGCTGCTCTTTTCCTGTTCTGCTGCCGCACGCGGGGCGACCTTAAAGAGTGCTCATGCGGATTTGCCGATCCCCGCGATGACTGGCCTCGTGTTGCAGGAGCCTGAGCCCGAACCCGAACCGGCTCAGGCTCCAGCCCCAGTTGTGGAAGCCGACAAGGTGGCGGAAAAAGAGGTGCCTGCGACAGACGAAAAACCGGAACCTGCAAAACCAGCTGCTGCCGCGGTAACAGAGCCGGCAAAATAACCAGTGAATCAAAGTAGGTTATCTTTCAAGTGCCCCAACATGATTTTGCCGCGGATTCTTTCTGGCAAAGCTGAGATTTCGCATTTTACAATGGATGGTTTTTGATGCGCGACGTGATGCGACATACGGCATACGCTGTTTTCGCTTTCCTGGTGCTTGCCTTGATGTTATTCAGCAGCACGTCCGGCGGAAGGCGTCTGGCACGGGGCTTCTTCTCCCCGTTTGCCAGCATCTGGCGTTCGGGCGGGGAGCTGGTTGGCGGACTGCTCCCCAATCTTCTGCCTGGAGGCAGCAACCGCAAGCAACGTCTGCTTGAACTGGAATTGCGGGTTCGTGAACTGGAGGCAAGGCTGGCGCAAATTTTACCGCTCGAAAAGGCTAATTTGGAATTGCGCCGCTTGCATCAACTTCCGGAACTTCCTTCCTGGCAGGCGGTTGCTGCGGATGTGATCAGCCGTGATCCTGCGCAATGGAACAAGGGGTTTGTGATCAACAAGGGACTTTCTGACCGGATCAGCGCCGGTGCTGTGGTTCTCTCAGGCTCCTTTGTCATTGGCCGGATCATTGAGAGCAACCGGCACAGTGCTCAGGTGGCCACGGTGCTTGCCCCTGAATGCCGTTTCAGTGTGCTGGTAGAGGGCACGGACTTTGTTGGCATCTGCATCGGTTCGAATTCCGGGGACTGGCGCGGAGAACCCCGCTTTCAGGTTGATTTTCTACCCGGAGATCTTCAAGTTCCCGCAGGACAGCGGGTGCTGACCTCCGGTTTGGGTGGCGGAATTCCTGGCGGGCTGCCGGTGGGAGAGGTGATCGCGGACGGGGATGGACGTACTTTACAGGTGATCGCAAATTCCCGCGGAAGGTTGTTGTGCCGTCCGCCGGAAAATTTGCAAAGAATCCGGCATGTGATCGTCCTTTGCCCTGTTCTTGGCGGTTCTGGGGCAGATACAAACAAGTAGGATTTTTTTTTACAACGAAAAGACACGAAAAGGCACGAAAATTTTTAATATGGTTGTTGCGTTAAGGTAAGAGACTGCTTGGCAAAATCCTCATGTTGGTACGTTCAACCCTATGTGGTAATTTCCCTCCTTGTGCTGTTGTGTCGAAGGGAATATGGAGCGCCGGCGTCTCGCTGGCAGAAACCATCGCGGTTCGTTATTATCACATCAAACAAAAACCTGAAAAAACTTCTCAAAAAAGAGAAAGAGTCTCAAGCATAGGAACTTGTGCGTGCTGTTTCAAAAATCTTTATGTATTTAGGTCGGAGTAAGCATTAAACAAGGAGTAGAGTCGAATGGGAAAAAAAGCGGTTATTGCCGGGCATATCTGCCTGGATGTCATTCCTCAGGTGGATCATCATTTTGATCTGATCCCGGGTCGTTTGTATGAAGTCGGAGCTCCCCTGATGGCAACCGGTGGGGCAGTTTCCAATACCGGGATTGCCATGCATATCCTCGGTATACCCGTGACTCTGATGGGAAAGATCGGTGATGATTCTTTCGGACAGACCATCCTGCAACTGGTCAGAGACCGTGCCCGCGGCCTGGAGAAAGGATTTGTCATTGATCGCCAGGCAAGCACTTCCTATACCGTCGTTATCAATATTCCAGGCATAGACCGGATTTTTCTGCATAGTCCAGGAGCCAATGCTGTTTATGCTGCCGACGATGTCAATTACGAGTCAGTCAAAACGGCAGCTCTTTTTCATTTTGGTTATCCCTCTTTTATGGCCAGCACCTATGCCAATGGTGCCCGTGAACTGGTTGATATGTATCGCCGCGCCAAAGCCTGTGGCGCAACGACGTCGCTCGATCCGGGAATGCCGGACGCAAATGGCCCTGCTGGACAAGTCGACTGGCCGCTGGTGTTGCGCGAATTGCTACCCAGTGTCGATATCTTCATGCCCAGTGCAGATGAACTGCTCTTTCTGCTGGAACCGGTCAATTTTGGCAAGGGAGATGACCTCAATCCCGAGGATTTAAGCAGGTTGGGCGCAAAGATGCTGGATAGGGGAGTAGGGATTGCCGCCATCAAGTTAGGCAAACGAGGATTGTATTTGCGTACCGGATCGATCGCACGTCTGCAGAAACTGGGGGGAGCCTGCCCGGATAATCTGGAGAGTTGGGCAAACCGCGAACTCTGGTTTCCGATCTTCAAAGAGGATGTTTTTAAAGGAGCCACCGGTGCAGGCGACACCACGATCGCCGGCTTTCTTGCGTCATTGCTGCGTAGCCTTTCTCCGGAAGAGGCCGGCACCTTTGCCTGTGCAGTCGGTGCCTGTAATGTCGAAGCACCGGATGCCCTGGGAGGAATCCGAACCTGGCAGGAGACTCAAGCGCGAATCCAGCAAGGCTGGGCTAAAATTCCTTTCCGGGTTAACGGAAAAGGCTGGCGCCAGAACCAGAGCCTGTTCTGGCATGGACCCAATGATAACCAGTAAGGGATGCAGTTTGTAATGCGTCAGTGAAACCACTGCACCCAGTTGCTGGCGTATTACGCGTGGGGAAGTTATTTTGGCGTTTTTTTGCGATGGATTTTGCTGAAAAAAGGAGGGTTGCCATGCGAAGAGTGTTTACCTTGCTTGAACTCCTGGTGGTGATCGCCATCATCGCCATTCTGGCGGCTTTACTTCTGCCGGCATTGAGCAAAAGCCGGGAAAGGGCACAGCAGACGCTTTGCATCAATAATCTGGGGCAGCTCGGACTGGCCTTTATGATGTATACCCAGGATGCCAGCGATTTTTTCCCGGTCTATCGAAATGGAGGCAGCGGTGCCAATCAGGAGGGTGGCTGGGTCTTTTATGAGGCATTCCCCGTTCCTGCAGCAGGCAATTTTGTGGTCAGCCGCGGAACCCTGTTTTCTTATGTTAAAGAAGCGAAAGTTTATCGATGCCCACTGGATATTACGGAGTCGCTCTGCAGTTACGGAGTAAACTCGGATACCAGGGATAGGAAGACAATTCAAGTGCCCGCTTCTTCGCAAACCCCGCTTTTGCTGGAAGAAGGTTCCACCCAGGAAACCACCAATGACGGCTTCTTCGATCTCGATTTCTCCCCCAGAGATTACCTGGTAGGACGTCATAACGACGGCAATGTCTTCGCTTTCTGCGATGGGCATGTCTCCTGGGAAAACTGGAATAACCAGGATACCTGGCAAAAATGCGACTTCGCCGGAACAATCAATGAATATTAAAGGGGGCAGGGGAACGGGGAGTTGTAAGTTGTAAATTGTAAATGGTAAGTTGTAAGTTGTGGAGAACGGGGGCAGGGGGCAGATTTTTTTCGTGTCTTTTCGAGTATTTCGTTGTTAAAAAAGAATA
>JAQVUB010000344.1 GCA_028699735.1 Lentisphaeria bacterium
GGTTTCGTCACTGGCACCATTATCCCGATCGACGGTGGCTTCAGCGCATATTCCGGGGTCTGATTAGACTCTGTATTTAATATTTTTAACCACGAAAAGCACGAACGGGCACGAATTTTTTTTCGTGTCGTTTCGTGTTTTTCGTGGTTAAAAAACAGCAGATATCAGGAGAAAACAATGGCAAAGAAGAATTTACTGGTAGCTCAGTCCGGTGGTCCATCGCCGGTCATCAACAGTTCGTTGCGTGGTGTGGTTGAAGCCGCGCGCTGTTTTCCGGACAGTATTGACCAGGTCTATGCCGGCTGGCATGGCATAGAAGGGGTGCTGAAGGAGGAACTGCTGAATTTAAGTGCGCAGGATGAACAGGAAATTGCCCTGTTGCGCAATACTCCGGCAGCGGGTGCGATCGGCACCTGCCGTTACAAGGTCAAAAAGAATCAAAAAGAGGATTTTGACCGGATTGTCGCCGTGTTAAAAGCACACAATATCGGATATTTTCTGTACAATGGTGGTAATGATTCGATGGATACTGCGCATAAAGTCGCCAGCCTTGCACAGGAACGCGGCCTTGATGTGCTGGGTGTCGGCATCCCGAAAACGATTGACAATGATGTCGGGGACAGCGAATTCAAGATCATCGATCATACACCTGGTTATGGTTCAGTGGCTCGATACTGGGCGCAGCTGGTGCAGAATGCGGATGAGGAAAACCGCGGATCCTGCCCGGCAGATCCGGTTCTGGTTTTGCAGGCGATGGGGCGCAAGATCGGCTATATTCCGGCAGCGGCGCGTCTGGCGGATCCGAAACGTGAGATGCCTCTGCTGATCTTCATTGCGGAGGCGAAGCTGAGCATGGAGGAGATGGCCGAGAAAGTGAATGCGATGGTCAAAAGCCGCGGGCGTGCGCTTGTAGTCATCAGTGAAGGTTGTGATGTCGGAGATATTGGCATTCTCAAGGACAGTTTCGGGCATGCCCAGTTTGGCGCCAGTGAGCTGACCGTCCAGCAGGCCATGGTGAACTATCTGAACCGGCATGGACTGCCGGCAAAAGGCAGTGCGCGCGGTCAGACCTATGGAACCGACCAGCGCGATACCGCCATCTATGCATCAGTTGTCGATCTCGATGAAGCGTACCGGGTTGGTCAGAAAGCCGTTTTGCTGGGTGTCGAAGGGCAGGGCGGTTATATGTCGACGATCCTGCGGGATCCCGGCCTGATTTATAATGTGCGTTATGACAAAGTGCCGCTGGGTGATGTCGCTAACTCGGAACGCACCTTCCCAGCCGAATGGCTGAGCAAGGACAAAGGTGACGTTACAGACGATTTCCTGCGCTATGCCACCCCGCTGATCGGTGAAGACTGGCCGTCGGTGCCCCTGCTGATGGGACGCCAGCGCTTCGCACAGCTCAAACCGGTCTTTGCGGAGAAAAAGCTGACGGCCTACCTCCCGGAAGCCGACCGCTGACGCGATCAGTTATGCGTAAAGCTGGTTGACAGTGGTATATTTTTTACAACGAAAGACACTGACGACCCGAAAAAATTTCATGGGATGAACAACGCATTTCCGCAGTCAAAGCAGCTTCCCATGAAATTTTTTCGGGTCGGTTCGTGCTTTTCGTTGTTTAAAAAGAATTCTCTGTTATCCAGTTTGACCGTGTTCGATTCTTCACAACCCCGGCACTAGTTTCTGCTGTACATGTTGACCGTAAGCGATTTAAAAGTCTGGTTCCCGATCCGGCGAGGCGTTTTCCCGCGGGTAGTTGGACAGGTGCGTGCGGTTGACGGGGTGTCGTTGTCGCTGGCTGCCGGCCAGACTTTGGGTCTGGTCGGCGAGTCCGGTTGCGGCAAAACGACGCTGGGGAGGGCGATCCTCGGCTTGGAAAAGGCGACCTCCGGCAAGGTTCTTTTTGACGGGCAGGAACTGACTGCCATGAAGGGAAGAGCCCTGCGACAGGCCCGCCGCAATCTGCAGATGGTTTTTCAGGATCCTTATTCCTCTCTGAATCCGCGCATGTGCGTTCAGGAACTGATTACCGAGGGTTTGCTTGAACATGCTATGCTTGACGGTGAGAGCCGTGACGAAGCGGCCAGCCGTCTGATGCGTGAAGTCGGACTCGAACCGGAGAGCCGTTTTCGTTTTCCACACGAATTCTCCGGGGGACAGCGACAGCGGATCAGCATTGCCCGAGCTCTCTCGCTGCAGCCGCGTTTTGTCGTTTGCGACGAACCGGTCAGCGCACTGGATGTCTCCGTGCAGGCTCAGGTGATCAATCTGCTGATTGAACTGCGCGAAAAGCATCAGCTTACCTACCTTTTTATTTCGCACGACCTGAGCGTCGTGCGCCTGATTTCCCAGCGCATCGCAGTTATGTATCTGGGAAAACTGGTTGAATGCGGGGACTCTGCTGACATTCTGAATACCCCATTGCATCCCTATACCAGGACTCTGATCGCGGCTATTCCAGTGCCCGGGAAAAAGCGTTCTAAAAATGCACGTTTGCCGTCCGGAGAAGTTTCACGGACGCCCGTAGAGGGCTGTTCCTTTTGCTCACGCTGCCCGCTGGCGCTGCCTGAGTGCCGGCAGTCCAGTCCGCAGTTGCTGGAATACGAGGGTCGCCTGGTAGCCTGTCACCGCTGCAGGGGATAGGTTTACAAAGTGGCTTTTTTTACAACGAAAGACACTAACCACCCGAAAATTTCGGGTCGTTTCGTGCTTTTCGTTGTAAAAAAACAGTTATAACGCAGAAAAGGTATAAGAAGAAATGATCAAACTTGATATTGTTGTTGTCGGTGTTCTCAGTGTGAACTGTTACCTTGTCTGGAATCCGGAGACGAAGGAAGCCTATATTGTCGATCCCGGCTCCGATGAGGAATTGATCCAGGAGCGGATTGCGGCATTGGGTGTGATTCCCCGTGCGATTTTGCTGACGCATGGGCATGTTGATCATATTCTGGCGGTGCCCTCTCTGGCGAAAAAGTGGCAAATTCCGGTCTGGATTCATGCGGAGGATATGTCCCTGTACCAGAGTCCGGACAATGCCTTGCTGCCCTGGATCCCGGCGGCCGAGAATCTTCCTGCTCCGGTGCCGGACATTCCGGCAGTGTCCGGGCTGGAGTTCACGCTGCTGCATACGCCCGGGCATACCCTTGGCGGAGTCTGCTTCTATTTCCCCCATGAAAAATTTGTCATTACCGGGGACACCCTGTTCAAAGGCACTTATGGCCGTACGGATTTCCCTGGCGGCAGCCAGAAACAAATCATGAATTCCATCAGCAATATCTTATTCAAACTCCCCGATGATACGAGAATTTATCCCGGTCATCATGGCGCCTCCAATATCGGCAGCGAAAAGAAAAACCTTTTTTTCGGGTGCAGTTCCCAATAGGTAGCCCCAATCCAATAAGGTACCAGGTTGCAGGTTTAAAAAGGTGCGTAACCGTCCCGGTTGCGATTGTGATGGGGCGACCGGTTTAAAAAGTAGCGTAACCGTCCCGGTTGCGATTGTGATGGGGCGACTGTGTTTTATTGTACTTGCGGCTTTATTGGTTTTCATAATGGGTTTGAGTGTCATTAACAATCGCAACCGGGACGGTTACGCTACTTTTTAAACCTGCACCTTTTTTGGACACCCTCGACCTTTGGGAACTGCACCCTTTTTTTCTGAAAGCCTGGCAACTGCCTATACCGAGGGATGTGCTTTTTTTTAACAACGAAAAGACACGAAAAAGCACGAACTTTTTTTAGAGTTGGGTGAGTGTGGTGATCGTAATCTTCAAAAATTATGTTGTAATCCAAGCCAAAGGCAACAAAAAGCAACTTTTGGA
>JAQVUB010000345.1 GCA_028699735.1 Lentisphaeria bacterium
GCTTCTTATACATCGCGGAAGTTGCGCAGCGTTGACAGGACGGGGTTCGGGGCGGTTTTACCCAGGCCGCAGAGGGAACCCAGCTGGACAGCTCTGGCGGTCTGTTCGAGCAGTTCGAGGGTATCTTCGTTGGCGCGTCCTTCGATGATATCATCGAGCAGGGCCAGCATCTGTTTGGTGCCTTCGCGGCAGGGAACGCATTTGCCGCAGGATTCATTTTGCGTAAACTGCATGAAGAAGCGTGCGATACTGACCATGCAGGTCTGCTTGTTCATGACTACCAGCCCGCCGGAACCCACCATCGCGCCGGCACCTTTCAGAGAGTCAAAATCCAGCGGCAGATCGAGCAGATCTGGAGTCAGGCAGCCCCCGGAAGGCCCGCCGATCTGCACGGCTTTGAAATCCTCGCCGGTAACCCGTCCGGAATTATCGGTGACCCCGCCACCAATATTGTAAACGATTTCACGGAGGGTGGTGCCGAAAGGAACTTCGATCAGACCGGTGTTGGCGACATGCCCGGTCAAAGCAAAGGTCTTTGTGCCCGGCGATTTTTCGGTGCCGACGGAGCGGTAGACCGCAGCGCCTTCGCGGATGATGTAGGCGACCGAAGCAAGGGTTTCGACGTTGTTGATGACCGTGGGTTTGCCGTAGAGTCCCTTTTCCGCCGGGAAGGGGGGTTTCGGGCTGGGCATGCCGCGTTTGCCTTCGATGGAGGCGATCAGAGCGGTTTCCTCGCCGCAGACGAAGGCGCCGGCGCCTTCCATGACCCGGATGTGGAAATTGAATCCGGTTTGGAACAAATTGTCGCCGAGCAGTCCGCGTTCTTCGGCGGCTTGGATGGCACCGCGCATACGTTTCACAGCCAGGGGGTATTCCGTACGCACGTAGACGACACCCTCATCAGCTCCAATGGCCTTGCCGGCAATCAGCATGCCTTCAAGCACGGCATGCGGGTTGCCTTCCATGACCGAACGATCCATGAAGGCGCCGGGATCCCCTTCGTCTCCATTGCAGATGACGTATTTTTTGTTCCCTTTCGAGGCCAGTGTGAATTTCCATTTCAGGCCGGTCGGGAAGCCGCCGCCGCCGCGTCCGCGCAGGCCTGCATCGATGACGGTCTGGCAAACCTGTTCCGCGCTCATTTCCGTGAGTGCCTTGCGGGCGGCCAAGTATCCTTTTTTGTAGATGTATTCTTCGACATTATCCGGTTCGATCAGGCAGTTTTGCAGGACGACCCGGTTCTGGCGGGTATAGAAGGCGATTTCGTCTTCATGGCGGCAGTATTTTTTGCTGACCGGATCGACATAGACGAGGCGGTCGATGATTTCACCTGTTTTCAGGGTGACGTTGACGATTTCGGCAGCGTCTTCGGGTTTTACGCGGCAGTAGAAGATGCCTTCGGGTTCGATGCGCAGAATGGGACCCATCTGGCAGAATCCCTGACAACCGCTCTTCGAAAAGTAAGTTTCGTCGTTGTGGTCTTCATGCCCCTTCAGCTCGATGACCGTTTTTTCGCCGGCTTTTTCCATTTCGGCACAGATGGCATCGCGGACTTTCATTGCGCCATTGGCGATACAACCCGTGCCGCCGCAGATGATGATACGTCTTTTCAGATGTGCGACCTGCTGCTGATAGTGAGCCGCCATCTGTTCCAGGTCAGGGGTTTTGGCAGGAATGCTGTTCATGATTATTCTTCTCCTTTGCCGGTTTTTTCCGCAGCGATAATCTGATCCAGGATGGCGTCAATCATTGCCGGTGTGGCCTGGCCATGGACTTCCTCATCGATGACGCAGACCGGTGCCAGTCCGCAGGCGCCCAGGCAGCTGACCATTTCCAGCGTGAAAAGCAGGTCATCGGTGGTGTGTTTGTCATCATTGAGTCCGAGTCGTTTGTAAATATGCTGCTGGATCACCGCCGATTTTTTGACATGGCAGGCGGTTCCATCGCAGATTCGGATGATATGCTTGCCTTTTGGCTCCAGTGAAAAGTGAGCATAGAACGTGGCCACGCCATAGACCTGGGCAACCGGCACATCCAGCGAGGTGGCCAGATAGCTGATCACGTCCCGTGACAGGTACTTGTATACTTCCTGCGTTTCCTGAAGAATGGGAATCAGCCTCCCGGGATCGTGCCCATTTTTCTCCAGAATGGCATTGACGGCAGCCAGATGCTGTACCATCGCCTTCGTTTTTTCAACACTTTCCTGCATGTCTTTCCTCCATGTGGTATTTTTTTACAACGAAATACACGAACGGACACGAAAAATCTTTCACAACCGTCAGACGTATTTGATGTCAACCTTTTTCAAAAATTGGGTTTTCAGGATGCCGGCAATGCGCTGCACGATGTTGCGGCGCAGTTCCAGTTCCTGGGGCAGATTTGGATCCTGATGCGCTTCATTGATGCGGGTGCCCACGAGAAAGTAAATCAAGTCATTGCGGCGCATCATTTCAGCGAGGATGCCGGCCGGATTGCAATGCATGAACGTATCGGCTTTTTCCAGATAACCCGCTGCTTTGGTCAGCGTGAAAATGCCTTCCGTGACCAGGTCAATGCCCTGCATCGAGGACATCGGCGGCATCTCCGAGGAGATACTCTCCAGATTCATTTTCAGCTCCCGGTTCAGTTCCCGGGCGATGATTTCAGCGGAAGTGCCTCCGCAGACCACTTTTTCGCCATCGAAGGCGTCGATGATCTTTGCGCATTCGGCATCATGCAGGCGGTCATACGGGGGGCCGGTGAAGACGAGCATTTTTCGCGGGTGGCGGAAGTAGAGGGCTGCGCAGGTCATGTCGTCTTTATTGATGCGTTGCGGTTCTTTGCGGCGGGCTTCCTTGATGATGGCGTCGCAGAGTTCATGCGAGGAGATGGACGGGGTTTCGCTGAGGATTTCGGCAATGAAGGCGGCGCAGCCGGATTCGCGCCAGCCCAGCGGCCATTTGGGTGAGCCGATGGCGGCTTGGCTGATGCCATCGGAGAAGAAGATGATACGGTCTTCGCTTCGCGCCGGGAAATGGTAGATTTTCATTTTCCGGTTGTTCCAGTGTTCGGATTCGAGTTGTTCGAAGGGGATTTCGATTTGTTTTCCCTGCCGGAACAGCAGAAAAGGGGGGTTGCCCATTTCGACGATTCGGATTGAGCAGTCCGGCCAGGCATTCAGGATGGTGAAGGTGGCGTAGCTGATTTTCCGTACCTGGCAGATGGGCAGGGCGCTCATCATGATTTCGGCAGCATGTAAAATGCTGTAGTTGGGCAGAACTGCGAACTTCATCGCCATCGTGGCGGTCATCGAAGCCAGAATGTTGGCCTTGACCCCGCTGCCCAGGCCGTCGGAAAGAACCGCTACCACGCGCCCGTCATTGTCACTCTTTTCAAAACGGAAGGCATCCCCGCAGATGTTCTCCCCATGCTTGCTGCACTGGCTGCAGGCCAAATCAAGAAAAAGAGGATGTTCAGGGTTGGTATTCATGACGTTTTTTTTTACAACGAAAAAACACGAAAAGACTCGAATTTTCTTTAGGGGTTGATGCTCTGACGTATTAGCCTGCCAGTGAGATTGTTACATTGGAGCTTTCTTTTGTCGAGGAAGGTGGCGGGAAGGAAGGTCGCTTTTCTTCAACCCATAGACCCAATGCAAAATTTTTGCAAGCGGGCCAATGCATCAAAGCAGTAGCCCCTTGAAAATTTTCGTGTCCATTCGTGTTTTTTCGTTGTTAAAAACTCTCACTTATCGGCGTAGTTTTCCGCGATGGAGCGCAGGAGGATTTCGGTTTCGGCCATGTGTTCACCGAGTTTGCAGGCGATGTC
>JAQVUB010000346.1 GCA_028699735.1 Lentisphaeria bacterium
GTGTGGTCATGGCGTTGAGCCATCCACCTGAATTAAAAAATCCGTCTGGTCAAAAGGACGGTCGTGCGGTGCAGTTGCGTCGTCTGCGTTATGGAATGGCTCTGCTGATTGGAGCTATGTTGCTGCTGGCGGGCACCGTTTATTTCCGAAAACCGGCTCCGCAAATTCCGACGGAAAGCCCCGTGGTCGAGCCTGCAGAAGAAGTCCCGGTCCTGCCCACCCCGGCGGATTTGCATCAGGCCCTGGCACTGGCTTCCGAAAACTGGCCTGGCTTCCGTGGATCCATCCTGCCAAACAACAACAAGCTGCCGGCTAATTTCCGTCTGCAAACTGTTTGGCAGCAGAAAATTGAACTGCCCGGCTATAATTCGCCGGTGATCTGGGGTGATCGCATTTTTGTTTCCGGGGGCACTTCAAAAGCACGGGCGATTTTCTGCTATGCTCTCGCTGATGGGAAACTGCTCTGGCGGGTGGATGCGGATGCGGTTGCCAAATTACCGGAAGTGACGGAGGATACTGGTTTGGCCGCGCCGACGCTGGCCGTCGATTCGCAACTCGTCTGTGGGATTTTTGCCACAGGGCAGCTGCTTTGCCTGGATCATCAGGGCGAAGTGCTCTGGAAGAAACAACTCCCTTTCCCGGAAATTCTCTATGGATATGCGTCTTCCCTGCTGCTGGCGGGGCCTGTGCTGGTGGTGCAATATGATCTTGACGAGCATCAGGTTCTCTATGGATTCGATGCAATCAGCGGACGCGAGCTGTGGAAAACCCAGCGAGATTCTTCCGTTTCCTGGTCAAGCCCGGTGTTGTTGGCCGAAGAAGACCGCTTCACCGTCTTTACCGCCAGCAACAGCAAAGCCGAAGCTTTTGATCTGTTCACTGGAAGAAAACTCTGGGAAAATGCCTGCATGGGCGGAGAAGTCGCCTGCTCGGCATTCGCCGCAGAGAGCCTGTTTTACTTTGCCAATTCCGGCGCCCTCAGCGGTGCATTTTCTGCAGTGGACGGAAAGTTGCTCTGGCAGAATGAAAATGTGCCGTTGCCGGATGTGGCTTCCCCTGTGGTTGCCGGCGGCGTGATGTATCTGTTCAGCAGCGGTGGCACTGTGATTGCACTGGATGCCGCAAGCGGTGAGGAACTCTATGAGGAGAATTTCGACAATGGTTTCTATGCATCGCCGGTGGTGCTGGAAGAGCGGATTGTGGCGGTCAACATGGATGGACTGCTGCTGCTGATCGAACCCTCCCGCGAAAAATGGCTCCAGCTGGCAACGTTTGAACTGGGCCGCAAAATCGTGGCCACACCCGCTTTCGCTGGAGGGAAAATTGTTTTTCGCACGATGAACAATGAATTGCTTTGCTTGGAGGGCAGCGCCAATGATTGACGAATTGCTCCCGGCTCTGATCGCTATCCAACACCGTCATGGCTTCCTGCCACTGCCGGAACTGCAGAAACTTTCCGCGGAAAAGGGCATTCCCATGGCGCGGATTTCAGCGGTGGCGACCTTTTTTGCCTGGTTCCGCATGCAGCCGCGGGGCCGTTACCAGATCAAGGTCTGTGTGGGTGCGGCATGCCATGTCAAAGGCGCCGAACGGGTCTATGACGCTTTCCGGCGGGTGCTGGGAATTACCGGAGTCGAGGATACGGACTCCGGACGGCTTTTCACGGTCTCGCAGGTGGCTTGCCTGGGCTGCTGCATGCTGGCGGTGGCCGTGCAGATCGGCGAACATATCTATGGCTGGGTCGAACCCGCTGATGTCGAAAACGTCCTCGAGGAATTCCTGGCAGAACAAAATCACCGGCAAAAGGAATTTGCCGGACGCCCGGACGGCTCCGCCACAGCATCCGTGCGTCTCTGCCGCTGTTCTTCATGCCGGGCATCCGGTGCTGAAAAGGTCTGGAAGCGCCTGGCCTCTGAGATCTCGCGGCATCAGCTTGCGGTGCAGCTGAAGGAAGTCAGCTGTACGGGGCAGTCTTACTGTTCACCGCAGTTGACCGTGGTTGACGGGGAACGCTATTTTCATTACCGGCGTGTACACAGTGAAGACGCCCCGGCTATCCTGAAGGAACACTTCAGCCCGCAGGGACTGCTGGCACGCTGGCGCTGGCAGGCTGGCGGCATCGTCGATGCTCTCTACCGTGGCGAACATTGCCCCTGCAAAGAAACCGGTGCCGATGCCTTCAGCGACCGGCAATGCCGCATCGCTACCGAAAAAAGCGCGGAAAACTCCCCGCTGGATCTGCAGGAATACCTCAGCCACGGCGGATTTTCAGCATTTCAGCGTGCGCTGACAATGCCGGCTGAAGAAGTGCTCGATCAGCTGGAGAAATCCGGTTTACGGGGACGGGGCGGCAGCGGTTTTCCGACAGCACTGAAGTGGCGTCTGGCCTGTCAGGCTCCCGGGGAACGTAAGGTTTTGATCTGCAATGCGGACGAGGGGGATCCTGGTGCGTTTATGGATCGTATGCTGCTGGAATCTTTTCCCTACCGGATCCTCGAAGGCATGCTGATTGCTGCGCGGGTGCTGAAAGCCGAAATGGCCATCATTTATATCCGCGAAGAATATGTCCAGGCCGTCAAAACCCTGCAGAAGGCATTGGCGGAATGCCGGAAAAACAAGGTGTTTGCCGGGCTCGGCGCGGATTTCACGATCGAGCTTTTCATTGGAGCAGGCGCCTTTGTCTGCGGCGAAGAGACAGCTCTGCTGGAGTCCATCGAGGGGCGTCCGGGAATCCCGCGGGCACGTCCGCCATTTCCAGTGGAATCCGGTCTGCGCGGGCTTCCGACGCTGATCAACAATGTCGAAACCTTTGCCTGCATTCCCTGGATTCTGCGCAATGGCGCCGCTGCCTTTGCCGCATTGGGTACAGCAGGTTCGGCAGGCAGCAAGACCTTTGCTCTGGCCGGCAAGGTGCGCAGGGGAGGATTGCTGGAAGTTCCGATGGGAATCACTCTCGGCGAACTGGTGTATGACCTTGGTGGCGGTGCGGAAGAGGGACATCAGGTCAAGGCCGTGCTGATCGGAGGTCCCTCGGGCGGCTGTATCCCGGAACGCATGTTTTCGCTGAAAGTCGATTATGAGGCATTGCTCGAAGCTGGCGCAATGATGGGCTCGGGCGGGCTAGTGGTGCTTGATGAACGCGACTGCATGGTCGATATCGCACGCTACTTCCTGGATTTTACCCGCCATGAATCCTGCGGGAAATGCACGTTCTGCCGGGAAGGCCTGCAACAACTCTGGCAAATGCTCGACTGTCTCACGCGAAAAGCGGAGGGCCTGCGAGGAGCGGAGATTCTCGATGAAATCCGGGCACTGGCTCTGGATATCCGGAAGGGGTCTTTGTGCGGCCTGGGCAAGACGGCTCCGAACGTGGTTCTAACCGCATTGCAATACTTTCCGGAGGAATTTGCCGCGCATCTTCAGGGTATCTGCCCCTCGGGAAAATGTACGGAGCTGACTCGTTTCGTGATTACGGATCGCTGCATTGGCTGCACTCGCTGCGCACAAAATTGCGCCGCGGGAGCCATTGCTTTCACTCCGCATGAAAAACACCGGATCGATCAAGAACTCTGCGTGCGCTGCGGGGTCTGCCGGGATGTCTGCCCGGAAAAGGCAATCGAGGCAATGCAGGCGGAAATTCTGCTGGAACAAAGCCTTGCCTGGCCCTTGGAGGAGGTCCCGGTTGTTGATGCAGTCCAGTCCGGTTTCTGTCAGTTGGACGGGATTTTACTTGCCTGCAGTGGAAACGAGACGATCCTGTCTCTGGCGGTCAAGGCGGGTTGCCGGATACCGACCTTGTGCTTTG
>JAQVUB010000347.1 GCA_028699735.1 Lentisphaeria bacterium
CGTCCGTAAAGCCGGGGGAGCTCGGGTCTTTTCGTGCTTTTCGTTGTTCAAACAGAATCCCGCGGATCGGTGTTTCTGCCGGCCCACCAAAAAAGGGCGCCCCCGAGTGCTCCCCCAAGATGCGCCAGAGCGGAAACCGAACTCATTCCGCAGATCTGCTGCCAGGTCCCCAGAATCTGCAACAGTACCCAGAAAAGAAACAGCAGCCAGACTGGCAACTCAAACCAGCGGTATAGCGGGAATACGCGCAGCAAAATTTGCAGCCGCGCTCGCGGAAACTGCAACGCATAAAAAGCGATCAACCCGGATATTCCGCCGCTGGCACCAACGCAGGCAATCTGCGGATCCGGATGCCACAGAATATGCGCCGCACTCCCCAGCAGTACTGAAGTCAAAAGCAACAGAAAAAAACGCCGTTTACCAAGAAATTCCTCGACATTATCGCCAAAGACACAAAGGAAATACAGGTTTCCGAGCAGGTGAATGACTCCTGCGTGCAGAAAAAAAGAGGTAATGACGGTCAGCCCGCCATAACGGCCATATTGCGCCGGGATCAATCCGAAACGATCCACGACGTTCTCCAGATCAAAAAAGGCAAGAATGGAGATAGCCGCAATCAGCAGCGCCAGTCCCCAAGTGGCCCAAGGGCGAATGCTTGTTGCACACGAAGCACTTTCCACTGGCATGCCCAATACCCCCGGCAACCACTGCCACCACTCCCCGGGCGATGGCGCACCACGGCCGCTTCCCTCCGATTCAGCCCGCTCCCGGATGCACTCCACTTTCAGCAAAGCCAGTTTTTCACGAGCAGCGGCTGGCAATTCCACTTCGGCAGCGGCAGCCGGTTTCTGCGGCAACGCCTGAAATTCATGCAGATCAAACCAGACGAGATGGCAGGCCGTACAGACATCCAGAAAAAAATCTTCGCTGACGCCCTTTGCCGGCACCTCCGCCATTGGGCGCTTGCAAAATGGACAGCGGCAGTGTGCCGCAGAAGTCCCATTGCTGGCAGAGAGCCAAAGTGCCCGCAGAAATTCCGGATGGACGGAACGCCGCAACAGTGGCAGAGTTGCCGCACGTCCGTCACAGGATACGCAATGCCAGAAGATCCCCTTGCCTGTCGATCTCTTTTCCAGTCCTGTCTGACATTTTGGACAAGTCAGCATGCTCCTTTAATCTCCGCTGGTCATGGTCTTGCTTTCATGGCAGTGGCGGCGGTACCGATGAAAGGATATCGGCCAGTTCACTGACTTCACTGGCCGGCTGCCAGGCAGCCATCCCTTTTTTCCACACCAGCATACTGCCATCAAACGTACGCTGCAAAGCCTGCTCACGAAGTTGCGCCAAACTGAATGGCCCACTCTGATGCCCCTGATTGCCAATATAATACGGAAGCGGGTTCGGCAAGGGCGGCGGAGTTGCCCCCTGCTGTGACTGCTGCACAACACCGCCGGCAGTACCGGCCAGCTGTGCCCCCATCAGCATCCCCATCATATTGCCGGCTCCACCGGGATTATCCGCTGCGGCACGCATCGCATCAGCAGCCTGCAAACTCGTATACTGCCCCATCACACCACCCAGAGCACCTACACTGCTGCGCTTGTCCAAAGCGACATTGACTTCCTCCGGCAAAGAAATATTTTCCACCAGAAAAGAGGTCAATTCCAAACCCAGTTCTGAAAACTCTGCAGCCAGTTTTTGGCTGGCGCTGCCGCTGAGTTCGTCATACATCGAAGCCAGTTCCAAAGCCGGAATACGCAATTCCCCGAGCACATCCGACAGCCTGGAAACAATTTTGGCCAGCAGCTGCTTTTCGAACTCCGAACAGCTGAAGTCCGCACGAGAACCAACAAAGCGGGACAGCATCTGTTCGGATTCGCCGACTTTATAGCAGTAATTTCCCCGTGCCCGCAAACGAACAATCCCCAAATCCTGATCCCGCAGCATCAGGGGCGTCCCGGTTCCCCATTTGCGGTCGAGCTGTTCGGTTGTCCGGATGAAATAGACTTCCGCTTTGAAGGGGGACTCAAAATTATAGGGCAGGCTGAGCAGGGTTGTCAAGATCGGAAGATTCTTCGTATGCAAGGTATAGGTGCCTGGCTCAAAACGGTCAGCAATGCGTCCCTCACTGACAAAAACCGCTTTCTGCCCCGGACGCACAATCAGCTTCGCACCCATTTTGATTTCGTGCTTGAAACGCTCAAAACGATGCACCAGAAGTTCCGGATTTTCATCAGCCCATTCGATGATATCAATGAACTGACCGCGAAAAAGATTCAGTAGTCCCATAATTCATCCCCCATACTCATTAAACCCGGCGAAAGATTGCATTTATGAACAAACATTTCCACTACCGCACCGTAATGCGTCAGTAAAGCTGGTAACGGAGGAATTCTTTTTGAACAACGAAAAGCACGAAATGACCCGAAAAAATTTCATGGAAGCAGTGTTGACTGCTAACGTGCGTCGCTCTTCCCATGAAATTTTTTCGGGTCATTTTGTGTCTTTTGTTGTAAAAAAAATACCACTGTCAACCGGCTTCTGACATATTACCTTGCATCAGTATGACTAAATATATCCCCCCAGCAGAAAAAATCTCGCTGTTGAAAAATAACGAGCAGGTTTTCCCTGCTGTATTATATTTTCAAATGCTCAATTTGAAGTTTTTTCACCATGAACATGAATAAACAGCAACACAAACCCTGTCCGAATTGCGGCCAAGAACTGGAATTTTCCGCGCTCTCCGGCCAGCTTTTCTGTCAGCATTGCCAGCAGAATTTTGCCATATCCGGCCTGGATGAGAACGTCGAAATCATCGAAAAGGATTATCAGAAACAGCTCGCTGAACTGGGGGTTGGGGCTGAGCAGGATGAACGGATTGTTGCACATTGTGCCAATTGCGGCGCCGAAATCCTCCTGCCGGAAAATACGGTTGCAGACCGGTGCAGCTATTGTGATTCACCCATTGTTGCTTCAGAAAAAAGCCAGCGCGTCATTCGTCCGGCGGGTCTGATTCCGTTTAAAATCAACCAGCAACAAGCCGGATTCTTTTTCAACCAATGGCTGAAATCACGCTGGTTTCTGCCTGGAGCCATCCATCAGGAAGCAAAAACCCGCGCATTTCAGGGGGTATATCTGCCGTATTGGACCTATGACTGCCGAACCCTCAGCGAATACACCGGGCAGCGTGGCGAATACTATTATGTAACCGTACATTATACCGTCCGGGTCAATGGACGTACGCAAACTCGCTCCCGCAGCGAACGGCGTACACGCTGGTATCCGGCAGCAGGTATCGTGCAGAACCGCTTCAATGACCTGCTCGTCGCCGGCAACAACTCCTACCCGCAGGAATTGCAAAACGCCCTGACCCCATGGTATCTCACCGACCTCAAACCCTATCATCCCGACTTCATCCGCGGCTTCCAGGAACAAAGCTACTCCACTTCGCTGGAAACCGGTTTTGCTGAAGCCAAAATACAGATGCTGCCTTCGATCGAAGCGGCCATCCGTTCCGATATCGGCGGAGATGTCCAGCGAATCGGTAACATGGATATTGATTATCGGGAAATTCGCTTCAAATTAATTCTATTGCCGCTCTGGGCAAGCACCTTCCATTTCCATGCAAAAGCCTATCCGTTTCTGGTCAATGCTCAAACCGGAGAAGTCCAGGGCAAACGCCCATGGAGTGCTGCGAAAATCACCATGCTGATCCTCTCGCTTCTGCTGCTCATCGCTGCCTTGCTCTATTTCTTCCTAAAGGACTCGTCAACCCCATTCCTGCAATAACGCGCATAAAACCGG
>JAQVUB010000348.1 GCA_028699735.1 Lentisphaeria bacterium
GCAGGTCATCCTGAAAAAAAAGGTCAGCAAAGATCAGCTCAAAACTCGCCTGCAGGAGTTTTTCCCGGAAAATGTCGTTCTCCGCGACAGCGAATTCGTGTTTTAAAGGGGGCAGGGGGCAGGGGGCATGGGGGGAGAAAGGGGGCAGGGGGCAGCCGTCTGTCCATAAGGTCCCTCGTCTATCGTCTATCTTCCCTTGTCCATAGGGTCCATAAGGTCCCTCGTCTATCGTCCCTTGTCCATAGGGTCCATAGGGTCCATAAGGTCCATAAGGTCCCTCGTCTATCGTCTATCGTCCCTCGTCCATAGTCCATAGTCCATAGTCCATTTATGAATAATCTGAAACAACAATCTGTTCTTGTCCTGGGAGCTGGTCTCAGCGGCATCGCTGCGGCACAATTGGCTGCAAGAGAAGGTGCCAGGGTCACCCTGCTTGATGAAGCTCTCCCTGAAAAACTTGCCGCCGTTTTTCAAGTTCTGGAAGGAGAAGGGATTTGCTGCCGGGCTGGCTGGCGCGAAAGCAGCTGGCAGGAAGCGGTCTCTCTGGCTGTCATCAGCCCCGGTATCCGTCCAGGCAGTACCCTTGGACAACTCGCCGCCGGACTGCCTTGCCCGGTTATCAGCGAACTGGCTTTCGGTGCACGATACTGCCACTGTCCTCTGCTGGCGATTACCGGCAGCAATGGGAAAACGACCACCGTCGAAATGCTGACGCTGTGCCTGAATGCAGCCGGTGTAAAAGCGATTGCCGGCGGCAATATCGGGTTGCCGCTTTCGCAACTGGCTCTGCAAGCGGAAAGCTGGGATTATATCGTCGTCGAGGTGAGTTCTTTTCAGCTCGAACATGCAGAAGGCTTCCAGCCTGCAGCCGCGGCATTGCTGAACATCACTCCGGATCATCTCGATCGACATGGAACCTTCGAAAATTACCGGAACCTGAAACTGAAACTGCTGCAGCAAACCCAGGAAAATGCGCCCCTGGTACTGAAGGCAGAACTTCTCCGCGATCGGGTCATTGCCGGAATGCTCAAAAAACATTCCCTGATCACCTTCAGTGCAGAACCCGGACAGCTGGCTCGATACGCTTGCAACGAAACAGCCATTGGCCGCTCAACAACAGACGGATTCCAGCCGCTTCTCTATTTCCAGGAACTGGCTTTTTCCGGACACCATAATTATGAAAATGCGATGTGCGTGCTGGCTTTGCTGGAACAGCTTCCTGTCGATCAGGAAAAAGCACGCCTTGCGCTGAGTCAATTCAGCTGCGGACATCACCGCCTCGAAAAAGTCGCAGAAATCGGGGGGGTTGCTTATGTGAATGATTCTAAAGCGACCAATGTCGATGCCATGATCAAGGCGCTTGAATATTGCGGCGACAAAAAAGCAAAAAAAATTATTCTGATTGCCGGTGGAGTTGATAAAGGTTGTGCATTGGACGAAGCAAAAAGCAGTTTGAAGATGTATGTTAAACAAGTTTTATTAATTGGTGAGTGTAAACAGCGCCTGGCAAGAGAATGGCAGGAGGAGGTAGCCGTCCTGGAATGTCCGGATTTCAACACGGCCATGACGGCCGCAGTTGCGACCGCCAGAGAAGGAGATACCGTTCTGCTGTCCCCAGGCTGTGCCAGTTTTGATATGTTCAGAGATTATGGTCATCGAGGCCAATCATTTGTGCAATTTGTGGAAAAGCTGAAAAAGGAGTCAGAAAAATGAAATGCAGCCGTCGTAATGCCCGTTCCTGGTTTTTGATTGTCACATCGACCGCTCTGGTACTGTCGCTGAGTGCCTGTAAAACAAAACCTAAAGTGACCAATACTGGTGTTCTGGGCAGCCGCGATCTGGTGCCGCCACCTTATGCCAAGCCTGTCGCAATGGATCCTTCCCGCAGCAGTCTTCGACCGGTCGCTACCCCAGTGATGCCAGCGGCGGCAAGCATTCAAACTGACAGTGAACCGATCCTGCCCGTGGCAGA
Source organism: Lentisphaeria bacterium (assembly GCA_028699735.1). Classification (GTDB taxonomy): domain Bacteria; phylum Verrucomicrobiota; class Lentisphaeria; order Oligosphaerales; family Oligosphaeraceae; genus JAQVUB01. The sequence goes on from JAQVUB010000348.1 coordinate 1,973, forward strand.
ATCCTTCGTTCCGGCAGAAACTCCCGTTTATGTCCCTGCTGAAAACACGCCCGAGCCAGAAAAAATTCTCAGCGCTCCCCCTGTAGCCGCAAAGATTACTCCGGTTCCATCAACAACGATAATTGCTCCAGTCTCTGCAGTGCCCGCTGAAAATTTACGCAAGTATCAGATTCAGAAAGGTGATACATTGTCCGGAATCGCGCAATGCGTTGGTGTTAAATGGCAGGATATCGCCGCCCTTAATCCGAATGTCAATCCCAACCGGATGATGGTCGGAGAAACATTGGTTTTGCCGGCACATGCGCAGGATAAACCGATTGTCATGCCCAAAAGCAGCAAAGCCCCCCGGAAAACGGCTTCTTCCGGTGCTGCAATCAAGACCAGCAGCATTCCCAGTGATGGGGTGTATACGGTCGTATCCGGTGACAGCCTGTGGATCATTTCACGTCGCTTCAAGGTCAGCAGTGATGATATCCGCAACTGGAATGATCTGAAAACCGACAAACTGACGATCGGCCAGAAACTGAAACTCAAAGGAACTGCAGCGGTCAAGGAAACAACCCCGAAAGCAGCAGCAAAACCAGCAGAGGCAGGGGCACCAGCAACAACTGCCGAAGCCCCGACCACAGAAAACGCCGTGCCAGCCACCCCCGATGAACTTGCTGATGAAACGCTGCTTACTCCAACAGAAGCTGTCCCCGTCGAAACCGCCAACACTCGAGCCATCGATCACCTCATTTCAGATAATGACACGCTGGAATCCATCGCCATGCTTTATGAAGTAAAACTCGAAGACCTCCTGCGCAGCAATCCCAATATCAAGTCCAATGCTGACCTGGTGCCCAACACCACCATTAAAATCGCCTACCCGGCAAAAAAATAAAGCACCAGCACACAAACGGTAATTTCAGCCCGCCTGCCACCAGGCGGGCTTTTTTTAACAACGAAAAACCCGAAAAGACACGGAAAAAACCATGGGAGGAAAGACGCATACCAATAAGTCACCGCCACTTCCATGAATTTTTTCCGTGTCTTTTCGGGTTTTTCGTTGTTAAAAAAACGCCCCAAATAACTTTTTTTTTACTTTTGACTTGACATAATGGAATTCTTCCATTAAAGTTTCATGGTGTACTCGTTTGGGGTCACAATGGCTCGCAAGGCAAACAAATTAAACACAGTGAGGTACAGCGATGACGAAACTGGCAATTGATGGCGGCGAGAAAATTTTCAAGGGTGCTTTTCCTGGATGGCCTTCCTTTGATCCCGCGGTTTATGACAAAGTGGTTGACATTTTGAAGTCTGGTAAAGTCAACTACTGGACCGGAAATGTCGGCAAAGAATTTGAGAAGAAATGGTCGGAATTTCTCGGGGTTCGCAATTCGATGAGCGTTGCTAACGGTACTGCTGCCTTGCATGTGGCTCTTGCTTCTCTGAACATCGGCCCTGGGGATGAGGTCATTTGTCCTTCCTACAGCTTTATCGCTTCGAGCTTCTGCATCATGCAGGCGGGCGCTCTGCCGGTTTTTGCCGATGTTCGCGAAGATCATGTGATTGACCCGACTGACATTGAGAATAAGATCACCGAACGCACCAAAGGCATCGTTGTCGTTCACCTGTACGGTGTGGTTGCAGATATGGATCCGATCCTGGCCATTGCAAAGAAGTACAATCTGAAAGTCGTTGAAGATTGTGCGCAGTGTTTTGGCGGCGTTTACAAAGGCAAAATCTGTGGGACGATTGGACACGTCGGCTGTTTCAGTTTCTGCCAGAGCAAGCATTTCACCACCGGTGGCGAAGGCG
>JAQVUB010000349.1 GCA_028699735.1 Lentisphaeria bacterium
GCCCGATAAAGATGATGATCAGGCCAACTGGTATCATCCATATCGAGCTCTTCCATACCATGGCACTCATCGAGTTGAAGCTTTCAGCAATGAAAAAACTGGACAAGCCGACGGCATACAGCCGGATATAGGACAGCACATCGACCAGACTGTTGATGAAATTAAACGGAGTGTAGATGACATCACCCATATCACGCCAGTTGACCGAACAGGTCAGAATCAAAACCGTTCCGACAAGATAAAGCACCTTTGCCACGGAAGGCAGCGTTCCGCCGGAGATCAGCAGCATTTTGACGGTAAAGAAGTTGCCCCAGAGGAAAAGTCCCCAGCCGATATGACCCAGACTGCGCCGCTTGCTGCCGCTGATGATGGCAGCCCAGACTCGAGCCATTGATAAATGGAAAGCGCCGATAAAAAAGCCGACCAGTTTGACATGGTTGCTGTTGACATCCTCCCGGAACCAGGGGATCCCCCTGAAAACCAGCGGCATGCGCTCCGGCGGAATTCCGAACCAGTTGCCGGTCAGTGCGCCGTATGTCAGGATACAGCCGCTCATCAGCAGTAACAACTGAATTGCATCCCGTTTTTTCTGTTCGCCCGGCTGACTTCTGAACCAGAGCACGCATCCAGTGACAAAAAAGAGCAGCCCGTAGCCGGCATCGCCTACCAGCATCCCGCAAAAAAGGGAAAGAAAAATCAGCAGCGGGACGCTGACATCGACCTCATTGTAACCCGGCAAAACCCCGATAAAATCAAAAATCAGCTGCGCCATACGAAGGCGTTTCGGAATACGCAATTTCGTCGGCACTTCCTCGTCGTCGAGAGCGGCTTGTTCATGACGCACCCCCCAGCCTTCTTTGCGGGCGGCCTGCAGCAGTTCCGGCAGCTTCTCCTGTGGCACAAACCCGGACAGATACGACAACTCCTCACCGGCCAGCCCCATGCCATCGCGAGCTGTGGCAAACGCTGTTTTTTCGCTCAAAACCGCTGCAAATTTCTGCAGCTTTGTAGCTTCCTGAGCGGCCATGGCCTTCATTTCGTCCTGCAGTTGAACCTGTTCCTGCTGCAGCTGCTGCAATTCCTGACGCAAGGCCGCAAGATTCCGTCCCTGGGGAAAATTGACCAGGGGCAGATTAAGATCGGTGAGAGGTTCCGTTGTTGCGACCAGGAAGAAAGTATTTCCGCGGATTTGTTTGATGATCTGGCAAAAGGCATTTCCCGGCAGTTCGGGCAGCGATCCATCTGGGCAGCTGCAAAGTGCCGTATGCCAGCCGCGCTCTTCCAGTTGCTGCAACGTCGCTTCGGAAAACTCGCCCCAGGGTTCAAGTTGTTCTATGGCGGGCAGCAGAGTGGCCTGCCGGTCGGAATTGGCCTTCTGCTTGGCAAGAGTGTCGACTGCCCTCTTCAGAATTTCCGCCGGATCGCCCGCTTCCGAAGTCGTTTCCGCTTTGACTTTCAGGTCGGCAAAGACATTCAGCACCCGTTCCAGATCCGTCTTCTGCCGGGAAAGTTCATTCAATTCCTCGGAGGCGGGTTCGGTCACCGGCACCACATGGAACAAACCCAGGTGCTGCAGAGACGCAACGGCAGATTCCCGTTCGCTCAACAGGCAGACCAGAGTGATTTTTTGCATCTTCTCGATCAAGAAAACTCTCCCTCAAAATTATCTGCAGACCGGCTACGCCAGCGCCGCATCGCGCAATTCACATTTCTTCTTGGCAATCTTCGAACGCCCAACCGAGTTGGTTTGCTGGTCGCCAATATAGATATTGATACGACGGATATTCTCTTTGGAATCCGGAATTTTCACCTTTTCAAAAAGGTTGACCCGTTGCGTCACAACGCGTAATTCCTGTTCCAGCAAAGCGAGCTGCTCTTCAACCAGAGTCCGCCGCAAACGCAGCTCGATCTGCTTTTGCAAAATTTCCAGTGCGTCATCGAACCAGAGCGGAGTTGCAAACAGATCATATTCGATATCAGCAAATGTCAGTGAATGGAAGACCGGGACATCGGTGCCGGCCACATTATGCCGTCCCACTTCCCATTGCGTGATTTCCAGCAAGTCCCGCAACTGTTCCGCATCCGGCCCGGAAAACAGAGCCAGATTCTGTTGATTGCGGGTGATCTCCTCCTGCAAATGCCGATCCAGTTCGGCCAGCGCTTCACGCACCAGGCTGACCTCCGCCTGAAGCTGCTGCTTCTTGAGCTGCAATGTCGGCAAATAACGCTGAAAACGCTTCAACGCATCTCGCTGGATCTTCAACTCATTCTTGGTTAATTTGATCTTCGCCATCAACAATCCCTGCCGTATGTAGTACAGCCTTCAGGCTGCCGTAAGTACGTCCGTATGTAGTTCAGCCATTAGCCTTCAGCCAGACTGCGAATTTGCGAGCATCCCCATCCGTCTGAGTAACAACCCTTAAAAAAGTTCGTCTTTTTTCGTGTCTTTTCGTTGTTAAAAAATCATTTAGGCCAGTACTTTTGAATCATATCGGTCTTGATGCCGGTTTCCGAAGGATCAAAGCATTCCCCCAGGGTTTTCCAGCCCAGATCCAGTGCTTCCTCGAGTGGGATGTTTACGCTCAGATCCATCATTCGCGCTTCAAACGAAGCGCCGTATTTGAGCAGTTTCTGATCCCATTCACTCATGCGGAAGCCCATCGATTGTTTTTCCAGGGCTTCCTTGTATTCGGCATAAAGGCGGATCATGGTATCCATGACCGTGCGATGGTCATCCCGGGTGCTACTGTTCACCTGTTGTTTCAGACGGCTCAACGAACCAAACGGCTCAATGCGCCCATTGACCAGATAAAACTGCCCTTCCGTGATATAGCCGGTATTGTCCGGCACTGGATGCGTCACGTCATCACCAGGCATCGTCGTCACTGCCAGAATGGTGATTGATCCGGCCTTCTCAAAATCCACCGCTTTCTCATAACGGGCAGCCAGCTGACTGTACAGATCCCCTGGATAACCGCGATTCGACGGAATCTGCTCCATGGTGATAGCAATTTCCTTCAGCGAATCGCAGAAATTGGTCATGTCGGTCAACAGCACCAGAACGCGCTTGTTATGCTCCGTGGCAAAATATTCCGCAGCGGCCAGCGAAAGATCCGGCACCAGCAGACATTCGACGGTCGGATCCGAGGCAGTATGTACAAACATCACAGTACGGGACAAAGCCCCATGCGCATCGAGCGTATTCCGGAAAAACAGGTAATCGTCATATTTCAGGCCCATACCGCCGAGGACGATAATATCGACTTCGGCCTGCATGGCAATGCGGGCAAGCAGTTGATTGTAGGGTTCACCGGCAACCGAAAAAATGGGCAGTTTCTGACTCTCGACAAGGGTATTGAAGACGTCAATCATTGGCACACCGGTACGGATCATGTTGCGGGGAATAATGCGGTTGGCAGGATTGACCGAGGGACCGCCAATATCAATCATATTTTCGGAAAGTTCCGCACCTTTGTCACGCGGGGAGCCATTGCCGGTAAAAATCCGCCCCAGCAGCGCTTCGGTTCCGGAGAGACGCATCGGGCGTCCGAGGAAGCGAACTTCGCTGTCGGTGGCGATACCGCGGCTGCCGGCGAAGACCTGCAGGGAGACGCGGTTCTGATTCAGCCGGATCACCTGCGCCAGCGAAACACCGCGGGCACTGCGCACTTCAGCCAGTTCGCCATTGGCGACATTTTCGGCCTCGATGGTGATCACGTTACCGCTGATCTGTATGATGCGATGATATATTTTTCTCATCCCTGACT
>JAQVUB010000350.1 GCA_028699735.1 Lentisphaeria bacterium
TTATGCCTCAACCAGCCAAACAGATCGACATGAGCTTCTCGGGCGACGATCGCCTCGCATCCTCTCTGCTGAAGGGAAAATTTCAGTATTATCTGGAATGCGACAGCCCTCTTGTCTGCCAGTCATTCAATGCCTCCCTCACCTTGATCGAGGATCTTGGCAAAGAAATCCGCCCGCTTAATCGCCTCTTCGGCTGGATGCTGACCGACCGTCTCCTCTCAGAAAACTGCCATGATCCCGTATTGCTGGCAGCCGCGCTATCGGAAAGCTCCGGAAAACCGGTCATCATGGGGCTATCCGGACGCAACTCCAACCTGGATCGTATCAAAGGCATGCTGGCCGACGCCAAAGCAAAAGGATTGCGGAATTTTCTGGCCGTGACTGGCAATCTCAGCGATCTGCAACAGGAGCAGGAAAAGCTTCGAAGCCCCTTTACGGACAGCGTTGAAATCCTGCAGGCAGCACGCACTTTCGGAAAAGATCTCCGCCTCGGCGCGGTCGTCAACCCATTCAAGTACACCCCTCAGGATCAATGCCTGCAATATGCCAAAATGCTGCGTAAAATCCATACCGGGGCGCAATTTCTGATCACCCAGGCCGGCTGGGATATGAAAAAAGCCCAGGAGCTGCAATGGTTCCTGCAGAAAATGAATCTGACTCTGCTGGTGATTGCCCGGGTCTGTGTGCTCAGTCAGGAGGAAGCCCTGCAGCTGGCAAAGGGATTCCAGACCGGGGTCATCCTGCCAGTACCCCTGGGCACCCGCTTTCAGCAGGACGCCGGAAAATCCGCCGAGGAATTCCAGCAGATGCAGCTGCTGCGGGCTGCCTGGCAAATCACCGGATACAAGAAACTCGGCTACGGCGCTGTCCAGATATCCGGTATCCGAAACGCCAAAACGATCGAGGCACTTTTTGACCAGATTGACCAGATTGAAAAGCAATGCCCGGATTATGATTCCTGGCTCGAACTCTGGAATGAACAATATCGGGATCTTAACCTGGCTCCCACCCTGAATCCGCACTACCTCTACAGGGGGCTGCTGCAAAAAGGAAAACGCGATTTCGACCGCGATAAATACCCCGTCAAAGGTTCCGCTCTGCCGGCTCCTTCGTTGCAAGATCGTTGCCGATATCTGCTGGGACGGCTTCTCGATGATCCCCGCAAAACGGCCTGGCCTTGGAAGACCTTGCGTTATATCAGCCGCCTGCCAGAAGAAAAACTGCAACGACTTGCACCCTGTTTTTATCTGGATAATGCACCCTGCCCCAAGAGTCTGCGTTGGGGCTCCTGTGGCGGTTCACAAAGCAATGGTACCTGCGAAAATGGAAAACACCCCTGTTTTTTCCACCGCGTTCTGCATCTCGCCGCTCAAAGCAATAATTATCAGGCTCTCGAAACCGCCTGCCGAAAACAACCCACAACCCATGACTGAAGACCTCTTTTTCGACAACCTTTTCCAAAAACTGCCACCCTGCCCGGAGTCCGTCGTGGTTCCGCCAGGCGACGATTGTGCCGCCATCCGCTGGCATGACCATACCCTGATGCTGCTGGCCGTTGATCAAATCGTCGGCAACCGGCATTATATCAGCGAAGGAAGAGAAGCCACACCCCCCGAACTGGCCGGACGTAAACTGCTCGCACGAAACATCAGCGATATCGCCGCCATGGGCGGAAAACCACTCTTCTGCCTGCTCGGAGCCGCTTTCAAAAAAGGCCGTCAGGATGAGTGGCTAAACGCCTTTTACGACGGCATTATCGAGACGGCTCGCGAATATGGCATCGCTATGATTGGCGGAGACTATGCGTCCACCCCACACGATGATGTCGCCAGCCTGACCATCATCGGAGAAGTTCCCGATGATCAAGTCGTCTGCCGAAAGGGCGCAAAACCCGGCGACTGGCTCTGCATGACCGGAACCTGCGGCAACTCCTTCGCCACTGGACATCACCTGACCTTCACACCACGCTGCAAGGAAGGCCTCTGGCTCGCACAACAGCATTGTGCCAAAGCTATGATCGATATCAGTGACGGACTGCTTCTGGATGCCTCCCGCATCTGCCGCATGTCCGCCTGCGGACTCAAACTCAACCTGCCCGAAATTCCCCTGCGTACCCCCGAAACCACAATCCAGCAGGGACTCGGCGATGGCGAAGACTTTGAACTGCTTTTCGCAGTCAGTGAAGAGAAACTGCAACGCCTGTTGCAACAATGGCCTTTCCCGGAAACGAAGCTGACCCCAATCGGACGCTTCACGGATGTCCGCGATATCGTCGACTCCAACGGTAATCAACTCCAAATCGCCGGTTGGGATCACCTGCAAAACTGACCTTCGAAAATCTGTCCGACCTGTCAGATAATCAACAGCTCAGACCGCGAATTCGCTTGCAACCCCATCCGTCTGAGCAACAAACTCTTTAAAATTTTCGTGCCTTTTCGTGTTTTTTCGTTGTTAAAAATTATGTTTTTTATCAGCCAACAACCAGAATCAACGGTGGAATTCGGGAAAAAAATCGCCTCATTGCTGAAGCCGGGGATGGTGGTAGCCCTTGATGGTGACCTGGGTACTGGTAAAACCGTGATCAGTCGGGGCATTGCGCGAGGCCTGGGAGTTACTTCCCCGGTCACCAGCCCGACTTTCACCGTCGCACAGGAATACGCATTACCCGACAACCGTTTCCTGTACCACCTCGATATGTACCGTATCGATGACGAAAACTCCGCACTGGCCTTCGGGATTGACGAATTCCTTTTCGCCCCGAATGCGATCACCATCGTTGAGTGGCCTGAACGCATCAACAGATTGCTGGAGGATGATCAGCGCCTGCTCAGTATTCATCTGCAGCATATCAATGAAATACAGCGCAGACTGGAAATCCCGGACGCCTTTGCTGAAAAACTTTGTAAAGCGGGACTGCCGGGGGGGATTTCACTTTGCTCTGCCAAGGAGACTCTGTCATGATCACTGCCGCACTCGATTGTTCACAGGGCTGTTCCCTGGCCGTTCGCCGGGATCAGACCCTGCTCTGCTCGGAAACTCTGCCCGGTTCAGGCCGTGAAAGCGACCGAACCTTGAGCCCCTGGCTGAAATCCTGCTGCCAAAACCTGAAACTTCAGGTAACGGATGTCGAACGCTGGAGCACTGGAACCGGCCCAGGCAGCTTCGCCGGATTACGTTGCGGAATCGCTTTGCTAAAAGGAATTTGCCGAGCCGGAACCGCAAAACTGCGCGGTATCCCCAGCTGCTATGCCCTGGCAAGAAGTGTCACCACACCGCAACCCGGACAGACAATCGGCGTGCTTCATGATGGACGTTGCGGACAAGTCATTCTGACCCGTTTCCTCATTACAGAAAACCTGGATGCGACCTGGCAAACGGATCCCTGCCCGCTCTTTCCTGAAGAATTACTGGAAGCCTGTCATTTCTGCAAGCGCTGGATTTCCTTGAGCAGTCTGCAACTGCCGCAGCTGCCACCGGAAGTGCAATGCAATCTGCAGCAGGAAAACAGCCTCAATGCTAAATATCTTCTTAACGCTGAAGAGCAATGGCCTTGGCCAGATAACCCGCTTGACCAGGAAAACTCCTGTCAGCCACTCTATGTCCGCCAGGCAGTCTTTGTTAAACCCTCCCCAATGCGCACCTGAAATGTGGAGTATTTTTTAACAACGAAAAGCACAAAACGGCACGAAAAAATTCCCTGCCCCCTGCACCCTGCCCCCTGCACCCTGCACCCTGCCCCCTGCACCCT
>JAQVUB010000014.1:0-9293 GCA_028699735.1 Lentisphaeria bacterium
TATAACAAAAGGTAATTTACCTAATTTAACTCGGGAAAAGAGATTGGCAAGGGGAAAGGAGGGTGCAGGGGGCAGGGGGCAGGGGGCAGGAAGACGTACATACGGCAGGCTAAAGCCCGTACTACATGCGGCAGGCTAAAGCCCGTACTACATACGGCAGGCTAAAGCCCGTACTACATACGGCAGGCTAAAGCCCGTACTACATACGGCAGGCTAAAGCCCGTACTACATACGGCAGGCTAAAGCCCGGACTACATGCGGGTGCCGGGTGTGTTCCTGCAGAGCCTTTAGCAAAAAAATTGCAAGCGTTCTTATTCGTCAAAGCAACAACCCATAAAAAATTTTCGTGTTTTTTCGTGTTTTTTCGTTGTTAAAAAGAGTATTTCAGGAGGGGATTTTGTTATGCTGGAACCAGTGTTTGGCGAGGTAGATACCTGGAGTATCGAGCAGAGCCGTGAGTGCCTTAAGGACATAGGTTGTCCAGACGATGGAGACAAATACGGGTGCTTCGAAGACGCCATAGAAGGCGATGGTGGTAAAGATCAGGGTATCAAGCAGTTGGGCGACCAGGGTGGAAAGGTTGTTGCGCAACCAGAGCCATCGTGTACCCGGTTTGCGGTTTTTCAGAAAATGGTAACTGGCCACATCATAGAACTGGCTGACCACATATGCGCACAGAGAGCCTGCCAGGACGCGCGGCAGAAAACCGAAAATCACCTTCAGACTTTCCTGGACGAAGTCATTGGGATCTGGCTGGAATGCAAGGGCCAAAGTCATGATCAGAATGGTCAGCAACATGGTCAGAAAACCGCTAAGAACTGCCAGATGTGCATCCTTCCGGCTGTGATTCTCGGACAGGATATCGGTTGCCAGAAACAGGCTGGCATAGGCAATGTTGCCCAAAGTGGCGGTAAATCCGAAGAGCTGGACGATTTTCAGCACCTGTATATTGGCTAGTATGGTAGCAATCGGGATCCAGATGAAGATGCCGGTTTTGCCAAGATACCGGTACAGCAGCAGCAGGGCTCCGAAGTCCAGAAAGAGCATTAGAAACCAGAGCAATTCGTTCATAACAGGGCAATCTCTTTCAGATAATGGGGCAGTGAAGCTCGGTGACAGGGGTGTTTTTTTACAACGAAATGCACAAAACGACCCGAAAAAATTTCATGGGAAGTACGACGCATGCCCGCAGTCAAAGCCGCTTCCATGAAATTTTTTCGGGTCGTTTTGTGCATTTCGTTGTAAAAAAAATGTCCATTCAGACAAACAGGTTTCGGGTTGGCGAAACCGGATCATAGGTATAGCTGCAACCCAGATGGCGGAGAGCCGCCTCATCACCGCCGCCGGGAATATGGGACAGATGCACATCGCAATGTTCAAGCAGGTGCAGGCAGTCCAAAGCCCGTTTCGCATAGCTGTCACGGGATGCGCTTACCACTAGAGCAATCAAGGTTTCACTGAGGTCAAGACCCACTCGCTTGTGAGTGCCCAGACCATTTTTAAAGTTGACGACCGATTCCATGATCTCAGGCAGCAGCAAATGCTGACTGTCCGGCAACTGAGCCAGATGCTTGCCGGCATTGAGAATCATGCTGGCCGCCGAATGCATCAGCGGAGAATTTTTGCCGGTGATAATTGTACTATCGCGGAGGCGGATTGCCGCCCCGCAGTATATTCCGTCGTCGCCCTTTCCGGCTGCTTCGCAGTCCAGAGCTGTCTGCCGCGCGGCCTTGACGACACTGCGATCTTCCGGGCGCAAATTAGCCTTGTGCAGAATTTCCTCAACCCGCACAAAGGCCTTTTCATCACCCTGGCCAGACTGCATAGCGGCGTAATACTGGAAGAAGCGTCGGATAATTTCTTCGCGGGCGGCTTGCTGTATGGCTTCATCGTCGCAGATTCCGCTGCTGATGCAGTTGACGCCCATGTCGGTCGGGGACTGATATTTGGCGTTGTTTCCGGTGATCCGGTTCAGCAGTCCGCGCAACAGCGGGAAGGTCTGCAGATCCCGGTTGTAGTTGACGGCCATCCTCCCATATGCGTCATAGTGAAAATTGTCGATGGCATTGTTATCCAACAGGTCTGCGGTGGCGGCTTCGTAAGCGATATTCAGGGGGTGGTTCAGTGGCAGATTCCAGACGGGGAATGTTTCGAATTTGGCGTATCTCGCGGTGTCCCCCTGCTGCGATTCGTGATAAATCTGATTAAGACAGGTGGCCATTTTACCGCTGCAGGGACCCGGTCCGGTCACAACCACCAGCGGACGGGTAACCGGGATGTAGGGATTGCGCCCGAAACCTTCTTCGCTGACCACTTCTTCAATATGATTTGGATAACCCGGAATTTCCTGATGCAGAAAAACCTGTAACCCATGGCGCTGCAAGCGTTTTTGGAAGGCGCTGGCGGCGGTCTGCCCACTGTATCGGGTGATGACAATGGCGGTCACCGAAATATTGTTTTCACGCAGATCATCAATCAGTTTCAGCGCTGCTTTGTCATAAGTAATCCCGAAATCCGCCCGGATTTTCTTCTTCTCAATGGCGTCGGCATGAATGCAGATGATGATATCAGCTTTTTCCTGCAACTGCCTCAGCAGCTGGATTTTGACATTGGGATCATAGCCGGGGAGAACGCGTGCGGCATGAAAATCACCGATCAGCTTGCCGCCGAATTCCAGATAAAGGCGTCCAGCGCCCTGTTCGGCACGGCTGATGATGGCCTGGCGTTGCTGTTCAAGATATCGCTTGTTGTCAAAAGCAAATGATTGGCACATAGTCAAAATCCGGAAATAAAAAAAAGGGGTCTGTTACAGTAATACGTCAGTGAAGCTGGTAACGGAGGGATTCTTTTTGAACAACGAAAAGCACGAAACGCCCCGAAAAAATTTCATGGAAGTGGCGTTGACTGCTAGCATGCATCGTACTCTCCATGAAATTTTTTCGGGTCATTTTGTGTCTTTTGTTGTAAAAAAAAATACCACTGTCACCCGGTTTCACTGACGCATTACTCTGTTACAAAACAAAAAGCGAACAGAATTTTCAACCCTGTTCGCTTTTGACTTCGCTGCAAAGGCAGATCAATGGGAACGCTTACTCTCCCGGCGCTTCACTTCGCTGGGCTTCTCATAATGACGGCGATTCCGAAGCTCCTTCATCGTGCCTTCCTTGTCCATCTTCTTCTTCAGACGACGCAGAACACGCTCGACAGGCTCGTTTTTACGGCATTTGATCTCTGACATTCTTTTTCACCCCCTCTCGGGGTCTTCAGGGTGGTTACTAACCAAAAACAAGTAGAAAAAATAATATAATCCGAAAAATGAAAACTGCAACTGTAATGCGTCTGTGAAGCTTTTTTTAACAACGAAAAGCACGAAAAGACACGAATTTTTTGTGCTTTTCGTGGTAAAAAAATACCAGCAAGCACTGCAAGGATCAGCTGGGGATGATGACGGATGGGTCGTAGTCCTGTGGTGCTTCGTATCCGAGCAGGTTGATGCAGGTAGCTGCGATGGAGCTGATTCCCAGGCCTGTACGCAGGGTGGTCTGGTAATCATTTTGGAAATCCGGGTCATAGATCAGGCAGGGTACCGGGTTGAGGGAATGGGCGGTTTTGACTTTCTTGATGCCATTTTCCATCAGCACGCTGCCGTCTTTTTTATGTTCGTACATATCGTCGGCATTGCCATGGTCTGCGGTGATGATCAGAATGCCGCCGGCTTTGGCAACGGCCTGTTTGATGCGCCCGAGGCAGAGATCAACACACTCGACACCGATTTGAGCGGCCTGGAAGACGCCGGTATGTCCGACCATGTCCCCGTTGGGAAAGTTACAACGTAAAAAATCAAAATTTCCGCTGCTGATTGCCTGAATCATGCGGTCGGTAATTTCGGCTCCTTTCATCCAGGGACGCTGCTCGAACGGCACCTGATCCGAGGAGACTTCGACATATTCCTCCAACTCCGCACTGATCTTACCGGATTTGTTGCCATTGTAAAAATAGGTCACATGGCCATATTTCTGGGTTTCCGAACAGGCCAGGCTACGGATGCCCAGGGCGCAAAGAAATTCGCCAGTGGTTCGGTCGATGGCCGGGGGGCTGACGAGAAAGCGTGAGGGCACATGCAGATCGCCATCATATTCCATCATGCCGGCGTAAACGACATCCGGACGGCGAACGCGGTCGAAGATGTTGAAATCATCCTGTTCGAAAGCGGCGGTGATTTCCTGTGCGCGGTCGCCTCGGAAATTGAAGAAAATGACACTGTCTCCATCTTGAACCGTGCCAAGCGGCAGACCACTTTCAGCAATGACAAAGGGGGGGAGATCCTGATCGATGGCGCCGGTTTCTTTGCGCAAGGTCTCAATGGCTGTGGCAGCATCCGGGAATTGGCGTCCCTGACCGAGGACATGGGTCTGCCAGCCCTTTTCCACCATGCCCCAGTTGGCATTGTATCGATCCATCGTAATGCACATGCGCCCGCCACCGGAGGCAATACGGGCATCACAACCTGCATTTCGGGTTTCAGAAAGAAAATTTTCAAAGGGAAGGACGTAATCGAGAGCAGAGGTTTCGCCGACATCGCGCCCATCCAGCAGAATATGCACACGAATTTTGTTGACCCCCGCGTCTGCAGCCTTGCGGATCATGGCTTTCAGATGATCAATGTGCGAGTGCACGTTGCCATCGGAAAACAGTCCGAGAAAGTGTAATGTGCTTTTTTTGCTGAGGGTATTGCTGATGATTTCCTGCCAGGCCTTTCCCTGAAACATGGCACCGGAGTCGATGGAATTGCTGACCAGTTTGGCACCTTGGTCAAAAACGCGCCCGGCACCAATGGCATTGTGTCCGACTTCGGAATTGCCCATGTCGGCATCACTGGGCAGGCCGACTGCCGTGCCGTGGGCTTTCAGAGGGGTGTTGGGGCAATGCGCATGAAACCAATCAAGATGCGGAGTGAAAGCCGCGGCAACCGCATCGCCTTCAACATATTTGCCATAGCCGACGCCATCCATGATGACCAGAACAAGCGGTCCCTTGCGACCCTTGAACCAACCCGCACTCGGTAATTTTTCCAGCATTATTCGTTCCTTGTCTTTTTCAGGTTTCAGGTAAATAAATAAAATAATGTCTGGAGAGGGGCTTTGCAACTGCTGTTTTTAACAACGAAAAAACTCGAAAAAGGCGAAAAAATTAAAATCTTGTTTTCCCTGAAAGATTTTTTTGCAATGGAAACAGACTGGACACGGACTAAACACGGACGGGACACGGACTAAACACGGACAAATACGGGAACGGGGATATCCCATAAAATCCATAAAAACAACAGTCAAATTCATCCTTTCACAGGCCGTCCGTGTCCCGTCCGTGTCCCGTCCGTGTCCTGAAACTTAGGTTGTGGGCGCCAGCCCACCCTAAGTTTTTTCGTGTTTTTCGTTGTTAAAAACACATTATTTTCCGGGTTGGCAAAGGCGTGTTTAAGCTGGTACATTAAGGGATTGGTTTTTTGGGACGTATTTTTGAGTCAGGTGCATCGATGAAATTATCGAAATACATTCTGGTTTCCATGGGGCTGTCCTTATTGCTGCATTTGTTGCTGTTGCACATTACGTCAGAAATGCTGGTTGGAGCCCATGCAACTCAAGAGGGTGAGAACCGTCGTTTTTTTGAACGTTTTCTTCCTGTGCAGATTTTGCCGGAACCGGAATTGCCCAAGCCTGAACCGGTGCCGGAGAAGGACAAGGAATCTGTTTTTCCGGATCCCGAGACGATGAAAAAGATTACGTCGGATATGCAACGTGAAGTACGTCAGCTGGCCAATGTCCGGAAAATTGAAACGATTTTTCAGAAGGATAACCTGCTGGATGTGCCCAAGACCCGTTTTCGACTGGAAGGGGTGGACAAGCAACGTCCTCCGGGTTTAGATACCAATGCAGATGAGAAGCCGGTACTGGCGACTGCACCGCGTCCGGAAATCATTGAGATTGATTATGCCTCATTGCCGGCTCCGCGTCAGGCTTTGAAAATGCGCACCATCACGCCCCGTCTGGAGCGAGAAAGCAGCGATGCTGCGATGCTTCCCAGTCTGACTCCGCATGGTCCTTTGACCTCATCTGCGGGCGGTGCCTATGGTTTGAGTGTTAAATCCGGCTTCAAGCCATCGTTTGGCGCTCCAGAAATCGAGGTACCGGAGTTGAAGCAGGAAACGGGGGCTGCGCTCAGTTTGCAGGATTCTGCTCCGTCTCCGCTTGAGGTGGCCACCGATTTATCGGCGACCCGGGGAAATGGTGCGGGTTTGCCGCTGCCCTTTGACGGTTTTGTGGATATTCAGGTGCGTGTGATCAAGGATCAGGTTGGCAACAGCGGTTATTTTCAGGTGGATATCATTCCGAATGCCAACAGTGATGCGTTGAAGGATATTGCCAAGGATTCCCTTTTTCTGATTGATCATTCGACGAGTATTTCTCCTCAGAAGCTGTCTCAGTTCAAGCTGGCCACGCGGGAAGCCCTATCCTGCCTGAATCCGAAGGATCGTTTCAATGTGGTTGCTTTCACTTCGACGACGAATTCCCTGTTTCAGGGATATCAGGCGGTCAATGCCCGGAATTTAGCTGAAGCGGATCAATATGTTGCCGGACTCTGGCGCGGCGGCATGACCGATGTTTTCGGTGGTGTAGCTCCTTATGTCAAAAACAGCAATGGGGACAAAAACCGCCCGCTGAATATTTTTCTTTTGACGGACGGGCGGTCGACGGTTAATATTCATGAACCGCCCGCTTTTCTGCGCCAGATCAGCGCCTTCAATCCCGGCAATGTGTCGATTTACCCATTTAGTGCAGGAACCCAGGCCAACCGGCAGCTTCTCGATTTTTTGGGCTATCTGAACCGGGGTGGCAAATGCCATGTTGATGAAATCGAAAAGCTGCATGAGGAACTGGTTAACTATATCAGCACTCACAGCAGCCTGATTATCATGGATTTAAAATACACCGCGGAAGGTCCGGTCAGCCAGGAGATTTTTCCCCGCTCGCTGCCGCATCTCTACCGCAATGAATCCCTGCGGCTGTTTGGCCGTTTTCGCAATATTGAGGACGAACTGGTGCTGACCCTGGCCGGAAAAGATGCGGATCTGAAAATCCGGGATCTGATCTTCCGGCGGCGCTACCGGGAATGCCCCCCCGCAAGCAAAGAACTCCCCAGAGAATGGGCTGGTCAAAAAATTCTGTTCCTGCTGGCGTTGCGCAACAGCACCGAAGACCAACGCTTGATCGCCCGTTACAATGCCGAAATCAATGCATTGACCCGTGAATATGGCGTATATACGCCATATTGACGTTTTTTTAACCACGAAAAAACACGAAAAAACTTGGGGTGGACTGGCGCCCACAGCCTAAGTTTCAGGACACGGACGGGACACGGACGGGACACGGACGGGACACGGACGGGACACGGACGGCCTGTGAAAGGATGAATTTGACTGTTGTTTTTATGGATTTTATGGGATATCCCCGTTCCCGTATTTGTCCGTGTTTAGTCCGTGTCCCGTCCGTGTCCCGTCCGTGTCCAGTCTGTTTCCATTGCAAAAAAAATTTTTCAGGGAAAACAAGATTTTGAGGGATAGTAGTACGAATTTTTAAAAAGGAGAACGGATGTCAGGCAGGACGAAATTGCTGGCGATGGATCTGGAGGGGGTTCTGGTTCCGGAGGTATGGATTGCATTTGCTGAAAAGACGGGTATCAAGGAATTGCGTTTGACTACCCGTGATATATCGGACTATGATGTTTTGATGAAACATCGTCTGGGCATCCTGAAGGAAAATTCTCTGCGTCTGTCGGATATTCAGGCGGTGATTGAAACGATGGAGCCCCTGCCGGGAGCCATTGAATATCTGAACTGGTTGCGGGAACGCTGCCCGTTTGTCATTTTATCGGACACTTTTTATGAATTTGCCGCTCCGTTCATGCGGAAGCTCGGACATCCGATGCTTTTGTGCAATTCACTGGTGACCGACGAGCAGGGAACGATTCTCGACTATCGCATGCGCCAGCTGGATGGCAAGCGTCATGCGGTGCTGGCCTTCAAACAGCTGAATTTTGATGTGCTGGCGATGGGAGATTCCTTTAATGATACGGCCATGTTATCGGAAGCCGGATTGGGTATTCTTTTCCGCCCATCAGAAAAGGTGCTGCAGGAATTTCCACAGTTTCCGGTGGCCCGTGAATATGACGAAGTAAAAAATATCCTCAGCGAGGCTTTCAAAGCTTGATGAAAAGGGAATGCGTCAAGGGAACCTTGGTAACAGTGGAATTCTTTTTGAACAACGAAAAGCACGAAACGACCCGAAAAAATTTCATGGGGAGCGGCTTTGACTGAAAGAATGAGTTGTTCATCCCATGAAATTTTTTCGGGTCGTTAGTGTCTTTGGTTGTAAAAAAAAGTACCACTGCACCCAGTTTCACTTGACGTATTACGATGAAAAGCCTTCTTTCAGACAGAATGATATGATCATGTCAGACAAATGGCACTTCAAAGTTGAAATGTATACGGAATTCAGCTGCTGCCCGGAGGACCCCTGCGTGGTTTTCGATCCCTCCGGCGAAATCCTGCTGAATGAGGAATCCGGGGATGTCCTCCACCCCGGTGGATATCAGCGGTTTCTGAAGACTGCGCCGATGGATGTCGCGTATCTAGGCACTTGGGATGGGCAGCGCTGTTATGCAGTCACGCTGCCCGGTGAGGAAGCGGAGCGCTTCAGCAATCGGACTTCTTTGCGCGAGGTACTGGCCCGCCAGCAACCCGAACAGGGCTGCCTGGCCTGCATGGGAAAACAGCTGCTGTACTGGCGGCAGCAGACCCGCTTTTGCAGCGCCTGCGCCAGCCCATTGCAGGAAAAAGCCGGTGAGCGCGCCCGTGTCTGCCCGAACTGCCAGACCTTGTATTATCCCCGCATCAATCCGGCGGTTATCGTTTCAATACATCATGGCGACAAAATACTGCTGGCTCACAACCGGAATTTTACCGGTGGGATATTCAGTTTGGTGGCTGGTTATGTGGAAGTAGGTGAGAGTCTGGAACAGGCCGTCGAGCGTGAAGTGCTCGAAGAAGTGGGCATTCACATCCGCAATATCCGCTACTGGGGCAGCCAGGCCTGGCCTTTTCCCAGCTCGCTGATGCTGGGTTTTCTGGCAGAATATGACAGCGGGGAACTCTGTCCGGACGGCACTGAAATTGACGAGGCGGGCTGGTTTTCTCTGTCGGAATTGCCGCCACTGCCGCGGAAAGGCAGTATTTCCCG
>JAQVUB010000014.1:9393-14984 GCA_028699735.1 Lentisphaeria bacterium
TATGGGCACGTGCAATGCAGTTGGCGGAAGCGGTAAAAGCGACAGCAATCGTTCGCTGGGGCGTTCGATGCTGACGGTCAGCAGCATGACTTTCTGCAGCCGGATCTTCGGTCTTCTGCGTGATATTGCGATGGCCTGGTACTGGGGAGGTACGGTTGATACTCAAGCCGCTTTCCAAGTCGCATTCGCCTTTCCCAACAGCCTACGCACCCTTTTTGGCGAAGGAGCCTTTAATCAGGCCTTTGTGCCAATTCTGGCAGAAAGCCTGGAGAAACAGGGTCGCAAGGAGGCCTGGCTACTGGCGGAGCGGGCAATTTCTTTGCAATTGGTGGCATTGCTGGTCTGTGTGCTGGCGGTTTCCGGAATCAGCGTGGGATGCCTTGTGTTATCGCCGCCGGACACTGCTTCGCGCGTGCGCATGACTTTTCTGATTTTGCCGGTGCTGATGCCCTATGCCTTGTTCATCTGCCTGACCGGTGCTTTTTCCTCCGTTCTGAACTGCCTGAAAAAATTTCTGCTGCCGGCCCTGACTCCGGTTTTGTTCAACGTCGTTCAGATTGGTTCGATACTGCTTTTATCGCTGCTCTGGTATCATGATGAATTTGCGGCCTTGTTGTTTTTCAGTTTGAGTGCTATTCTGGCCGGTTTGCTGCAATTGCTGGCGGTGATGGTGGCCGCGCGCCGGCAGGGCTTTGTGTTTCACTTCAATCTGAGCTGGAATTGTCCGGAAGTCAAATTGCTGTGCATCAATATTCTTCCGGGGCTGGTGGGTGCGGGTGTCATGCAGCTGAATTCTCTGGTGGATCGCATTCTTGGGCTTTGGCTGGGTTCGGCTGCTGTCGGTGCACTGAATTACAGTCAGCATCTGGTTTATCTGCCGGTTGGGATCTTTGGTGTGGCAATGGGGGTGGTTTGCCTGCCGAGCATGTCGCGTGCCTGGGCTTTGCGTCAGGAGGAGGAGATGGTCAGCAGCATTAACTATGCTTTGCGGATTGTGCTCTTTCTGTCCTTGCCTTGCGCAACTCTGCTGGGTGCGCTTAGCACGGAGACGATCAGCCTGCTGTTTGCACGGGGGGCATTTACAGCGGAAGCGGTACGTGAATGCAGCTGGACACTGAACTTTTACCTGATCGGCCTGCCGGCTTTCTGCTGTGCCAAAGTGGCGACCAATCCGTTTCATGCCCGGAAAGATACGCGGACTCCGGTAAAAATTGCGCTGATCTGCCTGGTGTTGAATCTGATCTTGAACCTGATCCTGATGCAATTTCTGCGTCAGGGGGGGCTGGCTTTGTCTACCAGCATCTGCTCCTGGATAAATGTCGCTTTGCTGCTGAGTTGGAACCGGCGCCTGCTGCCTGCCTGGAAACCCGACCCCGTGCTGAAAGCGGCTTTTGGGCTGGGGGGCATGGCTCTGGCTGCCGGTCTGGTCGCTTGGCTGACCGGTTACGCCCTGCAGAAAAGCATGGAGAACCTGCCGGGATTCCTCGATGTCCTGAAAAATTTGCTTTGTGTTGCCGGCGGTGGCCTGACTGGCGCTGTGACTTATCTGTTGGCGACCCGGCTGGCCGCCCGTCCGGAACTGTCTGAATTGCTGCAGGCGCTGCGCAAACGCTGATCTTTTTTAACAACGAAAAAACACGAAAAGGCACGAAAAATATGACTCGAAAAGAATTTGCTTCGTTGTCTGCAGAGCGTATCCTGATACTGGATGGTGCTACGGGAACCGAGTTGATCAAGCGCGGCATGCCTGCAGGGGTCTGTCCGGAAGCCTGGGTGCTCGAACACCCTGAGGCCCTTCTGGATGTGCAAAGACAATATGCCGCAGCCGGAGCAAAAATCATCTATACGCCGACTTTTGGCGGCAACCGCCTCAAGCTGGAAGAGTTTGGCCTGGGAGACAAGGTGCTGGAAATGAACCGGAAACTGGCTGAACTCTCCCGTAAAGCCGCGCCTGAATGCCGGATATTCGGCGATCTGGCTCCGACTGGGCAGTTTGTCGAACCCTCCGGCGATCTTCCTTTCGAGGAATCGGTCTCCATCTACCGGGAACAGGCCGGCGCTCTGCTGGAAGGCGGTGTTGATGGCTTCGTCATTGAAACGATGATGGACGTTCAGGAAGCCCGGGCAGCTCTGCTGGCGGTCCGGGAACTCTGCCATCTGCCGGTGATGGTTACCTTGACTTTTGAAGCCGGAAAGCGGACGCTGGCCGGCAATGACCCGATTGCGGCTCTGGTGACTCTGCAGGCGCTCGGGACAGACGCTTTCGGCTGCAATTGTTCGAGTGGCCCGGAAGGCATGGCGGAGATCATTGCCTTGCTCAAACCGTATGCGAAAATTCCCCTGATTGCCAAACCCAATGCCGGCCTGCCGCAATTCCGCGCTGGACAAACGGTTTTTCCGATGGAGCCGGAGGAATTCGGAGGCCATGCAGCCACCCTGGTGAGTGCCGGTGCCGGTATTGTTGGTGGCTGCTGCGGTACCTCCCCAGCGCATATTGAAAAACTGGCCACTGTTGCAAAGCAACTGCTAACCCCTGAAATCGGTGCACAGATACAGGGGGGGGTCAGCTCGGCGAGGGCATTCCGGATTTTGCGCCCGGACAAGCCTTTTACGGTCATTGGGGAGCGTATCAATCCGACCGGGAAAAAGGCACTGCAGGCGGAATTGCGCGCAGGTTCCTTTGATCTGGTTCAGACGTACGCGGAAGAGCAGCAGGAGGCTGGTGCGGCGCTTCTGGAAGTCAATGTCGGATTGTCAGGGATCGACGAAGCAAAGGTGATGCGGGAAGCAGTGCTGCTGCTTGCCCGCAGCAGTACGCTGCCTTTGTGCATTGACACCACCAAGCCCGAAGCAGCCGAAGCGGCACTGCGGGTCTATCCCGGGCGGGCTCTGTTCAATTCCATTTCAGCGGAACCCGAACGCCTTGAAAAAGTGCTGCCGGTTGCTGCCAAATATGGCGCCATGCTGATTCTGCTGCCGTTGACCGAAGGCGGCATCCCGGATACTCTGGAAGGACGTATTGCAGCTGTCGAGCAGATTCTGCATGCTGCGGAGGCATATGGCTATCGGGTTGCTGATGTCTGCGTGGATGGTTTGGTGATGACGATTTCCTCAAATCCGCAGGCTGCCCGGCTGACCCTTGACCAGCTTGCCTGGTGCAGCAAACGCGGCATGAATACCGTTTGCGGCTTGTCCAATGTCAGCTTCGGGTTGCCGCGCCGCGATCTGGTCAATCAGGCTTTTCTGGGCATGGCCATCGGCAATGGACTCAATATGGCCATCGCCAATCCGCTGCAGTCCGAACTGATGGATGCTGTCCATTCCGGCGATGCGTTGAGCGGACGCGATCCTGGCCTGCAGAACTTCTGCCGCATCTACGCGGGGAACAGCAAAGCGGTGGTGGCAGCTGGGAAGGAATTGTCCCCGGAGGAGGCCGTTCGTCATGCTTTGCTGCAGGGCAATGCCGGTGGTATGGCCGGAATGATCAAGGCAGCGCTTGGTTCCGGTGCTATGCCGCGCGATTTGGTGGATCGCATTCTGATTCCGGGGATTACCGAGGTCGGTGCCCGTTTTGAGCGCAAGGAGTATTTTCTGCCGCAGCTGATCATGAGTGCGGATGCCATGCAGGCGGCGATGGCAGTATTGCAGCCGTTGCTGGAAGAGCAGCAGAAAACGATGCCGGCGAAGGAAAAAATCATCCTGGCTACGGTCAAGGGGGATGTCCATGATATCGGCAAAAATATTGTTGCTATCCTGTTGAAGAATTATGGGTTTGAGGTCATTGATCTGGGGAAGGATGTGCCCGCGGAAACGATTCTTGATGCCGCCGAGCGGGAACAGGTCAAATTGATCGGTCTTTCAGCTCTGATGACTACAACCATGGGGCAAATGAAAACCGTGATTGATCTGGCACGCCAGCGCGGACAGCATGATCTGCAGTTTATCGTAGGCGGTGCAGTGCTGGATGAAGCTTTTGCACAATCGATTGGAGCGCATTACGCAGCCGATGCCCTGGCCTCAGTCAAAATCGCGCAGTCTATTTTTTAACAACGAAAAAACTCGAAAAAACTCGAAAAATTTTTAAAGGTTGTTGCGTTGAGGTAAGAGATCCCTGTGCAAAATTTCATGCATGCACCTTTAACCCCTATGTGGTCATTTCCCTCCTTGTTGTCTCCGTCGGAGGGAATATGGAGCGCCGGCGTCTCGCCGGCATCGCGGTTCGCTTTCATCACAACAAACAAGCCCCCCCCAAAAAAAATCTCAAAAAAGAGAAAGGTTTCAAGAACAGGCACCTGCGTATCGGTTTTTGGAGAAATTTTGGCGTGGTTCATAAAAGCATGTTTTAAGGTAACGGTTGTGGTCATAACGGTTTGGCCGTACTTTACTGACAGGGTGGAACTTCCATGGCAACGAACGCATTTCACGAAAAGTGGGCGTACCCCTTTGGAGTGCGGAAGCAAGCTTCCGCACTCCAAATAGCCTGACAGCGCAACGAATTGCCGGGATTAGCAAGGGTTTCCATGCAGCTTTTTCTTGCTGATTTGCGTTTCACCGTTTACAATAACAGCGTGTACTGCAGAAGCGTTTCTGCAACAGGTATGACCGTTGAACAAAGAAGGAATATCACCATGGCACAACTTGCGATTAATGGCGGCAAACGACTGGTTCCTGAAGGCACGATTAAAGAATGGCCCCCGATTGATGACAGCGACCGGAAAATGGTACTGGCTTCGCTGGATGGTCATAAACATGCGTTTGGTCCGAACTGCAAAGCCTTTTCCGAGGAATTTGCCGCTTATACCGGCACGAAGTATGCGATTTTCACCAACAGTGGCACGGCTGCTCTGCATATGGGGATTGTTGCAGCCGGTGTGGGAGCTGGCGATCATGTGATTGTGACCTCGTATTCCTGGTCATCGAGTGCGACCTGCATTCTGCATCACAATGCCATTCCGATCTTTGTCGATATCAATTTTGCTACCATCAATATGGATGAGGACAAAATCGAGGCGGCGATCACCCCGCGCACCAAAGCGATTGTGGCAGTCAATCTGCATGGTCTCACCTGTAATTTTGACAAATTGCGCGCCATTGCCAAAAAGCACAAACTGGTCTTGATTGAAGATTCCTGCCAGGCACACGGCGCCAAATTCAAGGGGGTCAATGCTGGTAAACTGGGTGATTGTGCGGCCTTCAGCTTCAATCAGAACAAATGCCTCTGCTCGGGCGAAGGCGGCATGTTCGTTACGGATAGTGAAGAGATGTACAACGCAGCAGCGCGTTTGTGGAGTTTCGGCGAAAATTCGACGCCGATGCAATCACGTGATTATCATTCCTATGCTCTGGGCTGGATGTACCGCGGCTCGGATCTGGTTGCCGCCTTTGGACGCGCCCAGCTGGCTAAAATGCCGCGCTATTTTGCGACCCTGCAGGAGAATGCAGCTGTCTTGACGAAGCGTCTGAAAGATATCAAAGGGTTGGTTTTGCCGGTGCAGCCGGAAGGTCATCTGCACAACTGGTATAATTACACCAACCGCATTGATGCCAAGGCGCTGGGCTGGCATGGAGCGCCGAATTTGTTGCGTGATGCC
>JAQVUB010000015.1 GCA_028699735.1 Lentisphaeria bacterium
CGATCAGTTTTCCGCAGAAGTTGCCCTGGTAATTGTAGATATTGAGGCGGACGCGGGGGAACTGCTCATGGGGTGGCCAGTCATAGCGGAATTTTGGGGCAGGGTCGTCGTGGGCTCCGACGCTGCGGCAGATGTAGACGAAGCGCGGTTCGAGTCGTACGTCACGGTTCCAGAGCAGGGAAGGCAGCAGGATCGTGGATGTCCAAGTATCTTCAGTATGGTTTACGTTGCATTCGGCAAGGGGATGGAGCTGGTGCACGGTTCCATTTTTTTCGATGGTAATCATCCAGGGGAAGGTGGTTCCCGTTGCATCAACACTGTTGAAGGTGAAGGTATCGCGTTCGTAAGGAAGCTCATTCCCTTCGAAGGTCACCCTTAAATCACCGTTATCGAGGCGGTCGATTCTCCAGCGTGTATGCTCATTGCCCTGCCATCCGGAATTCAGGTGGTAAGCCGGTGCCTGCCTGTAGAAATTCGATTGCGGCAGGGAGATTCCCTTTGCCAGGGCCTGTTCGAATTCCGGGAAATCCGTATCGAGCAGATTTTGCAGGAGTTTCTGGCGCCAGGCCAGTCTGCTTTCGCAGTATTGATGTGCTTCCGCTTCGGAATGGAAACCGAGGCGGGAATCCTGCTGGCAGAGCAGGGCCATATCTGCGCTGTTGCGGATTTCCGCCTGTACGAGCTGGCGCATCTGTTCGAGCAGGCGGGCTTTCTGTTCCGGTGCGGAAAAATAGAGTTCCCGCCGCAGCCAGTAGAATTCAAAGATATTACGGGCACTGCGGAATTGCAGTCCGAGGGCCTCGGCTACGGACAGATCGAGGAGACGTTCGCGATCTCCCT
Organism: Lentisphaeria bacterium; assembly: GCA_028699735.1. Classification (GTDB taxonomy): domain Bacteria; phylum Verrucomicrobiota; class Lentisphaeria; order Oligosphaerales; family Oligosphaeraceae; genus JAQVUB01. The sequence goes on from JAQVUB010000015.1 coordinate 841, forward strand.
GGAAGGCTTGGCGCAAATCCCGCAGCAGCAGCAATCCTTCATCGAATTTGCGTTGCATTCTGCCAGCAAGCAACAGTGCTTCTTCCAGGGTGTGGTTTTCCAGGCATTCTCCGATCGAGTCTCCGCTTGGCGGATAATCCGGTTTCCAGGTTGGTGCCAGCGGTTCCAGTTCGATTTTCAGTTGCAGAGGCCAGACGACGCCGGCATGCATGGGTCCATAATACTGCATGTCATTGGAAAGGGGGTATTCGCTGTAGGCCTCGCTGAATAAACGCCAGGCGCTTGCGACTGTTTCCGCATGCTTTCCCCACTGTGGGCGAGCCAGTTCACAGAGGAAATCCTGTTCGGTTTTATCGAGATCCGAGAAAGCCAGCATTCCGGCGGCACGGTTCATGATGCCGGGGTAATTACCGAAGTACCAGCATTGCATGACATGACGGCAGCCATGTTTTTTCATCGCCTGATATTTCTGGAAAAGCAGGCCTGGCACAGAAACGAAGGGGACGGTTGCGACTTCGTGTGAACAACCCACCTGAATCTTGGCGGAAAGCTCACCTTGTGCGTTAATGACTCCTTCTGCCATCCGGCTGAACGAATGGCTCGGACCAACATAGGACAACCAGTAGTCACCACCCAGGCGAGCCCGCGAAAGCTGCTTTCGGCAGGCTCCGGATTCGAAATTATACTGCAGGATCACGTCTTGGGGCAGATGCCGCGCCAGTTCGTATGTCCATGCAGCCCGTTCGGTCACCGGCTGCGGCTGATACAGCCAGCTGATCAATTCGGCATCCGGGTTGGCTTCCTTGATTCCCTTGATCAGTGCACTCATCGTGTGATGGTGTATCTGCCACTTTGGGATTTGCGAGCAGCGAGGGCATTGGATGGGGCTGTCGTCAGTGGCTGCCACAGAACTCAGGCAGGTGGTCGCCCGTTCTCCGTGGCTGATATTGATCAAACCACCCAGATTCGGTATCTGGGAAAAAATATCGAGAACACTTTCATACAGGTACTGTCTTCCCTTTTCCGATGAGGGGCAAAAGCAGCGGTTTCCGTCGTAGGCAGATGCGCCGCCGAATTCCGGATTTTCCTGCAGCAGCGGATCATTCAGGGCTAGATTTCGCGGTTCAATGCTGAAAAGCCAGGTCTTGATACCGTAACGGCGGCATTGCTTGACGGTTTTGCGCAACTTTTCAAGGCGTTTTTCGGCCAGCGGATCGCGTTTGGTAAAGGAAGTCTGTGCCAGTTCCCGGAAGACGATGGTGAGCCAGAGGCCATTGATGCCTTCATGCGCCAGGCGGTTGAGGTATTCATCCGGGTAGTAGTCCATGTCATCGAGCAGTTCATCCCGGTTGAAGGGGGGACGCTTGATGGGGCCGAAAAAACAGCGGGATATCCGGTTGCGCAACCAGGGCGAGCGGCGCTGCTCAGAGAAGGGCAGGGCGGGTACTTGTGCGCCGGTCAGCTGATCTTCAAGAAAATAGATTCCACGGCGCAGACCTTCGCAGTCAGCGGCGCTGAGGGTGATGCCATCGGCATTGATCTGCAGGCGGTAACTTTCGCGGCCTCCGGTGTCTTCCTGCTGGAACCGGCAGAGAACAGGGCCATTTTCCGGCAGTTCCGCCAGGGTAAGCAGCCTCCTGAAATCTTCGCAGGCCGTTTCAAGCAGGCCTTCCGCATCCGGGAAATCAATGATAAGGGATAATCCTGGTTTAAGATCAAGGTGTTGTGGCGGCACTTCGGGGTCTGTGCGCTCCCAGTGCAGGCAGCGTTGCTCCGGCTGTTGCAGTTCTTGCAAAAACAACCATTCTTCACGAGATGGAGGTGCCGGAATTTCAGAAAGATTCGAGTTCATGTTTTTCCTTGATAAAAACAATCTGTGAAAGGGTCGATAGCGTATCCATGCTCATTCGTACGGGAACTGTGTCGAACAGAAAGTTTATCACATTCTCAACAGAAATGCAAGCCAGAAACTGGGTGGCAGTGGTATTTTTTTACAACGAAAAGACACCAAATGACACGAAAAAAAATCATGGAAAGAACAAAGCATGCTCGCAGTCAAAGCCACTTTCCATGAATTTTTTTCGTGCCATTTCGTGCTTTTCGTTGTTCAAAAAAAGAATACCCGTCGATAACCTTTGGTACTGTGAACTTGCAAAAATCGTAAAAAAGTCACTTGTAAAAACGTAATAACGGAATATTTTTTAATAAAATTACGAATTTCTGTTAAATCAGAGTGTTTTTTACGTATTTCTTAAACGAAGGGGCATTGCAGCGATGATTATTGGAATTCTCAAAGAGATCATGCATGATGAGGGTCGTGTATCTGCGACGCCGGAGACGGTTGCCAAGTATGTTGCGGATGGTTTTCAGGTTCTGGTGGAGCATGGGGCTGGAACGGATGCGCATTTTTTTGATGAGGCTTATGCTGCTGCGGGCGCGGAGCTGGTTTCCGATTGTGCCGAAGTTTATCGGCGCAGTGATCTGATTCTGAAGGTGAAAGAGCCGCTTTTCAATAAAGAGAAGAATTTGCATGAGATCGATATGATGCATTCCGGGCAGTATCTGATTACCTTCATCCATCCGGCATCACCAGTAAACCATGCGATGATCCGCAAGATGGCTTTGCGAGGCGTGATTGGGCTGACGCTGGATGGGGTTCCCCGCATTTCGCGGGCGCAGAAAATGGATGCACTGACATCGATGAGCACCTGTGCAGGTTACAAGGGGATTTTGATTGCTGCCAGTGATCTGGCCAAATTCATGCCGCAGATTTTTACTGCGGTCGGTATGATCAAACCCTGCAATGTCCTGGTCATCGGTACCGGGGTGGCCGGGCTTCAGGCGCTGGCTACCGCAAAACGTCTTGGGGCAGTGATTCACGCCGCGGATATCCGCCCGGATGCGGCGGAACAGGCCAAAAGCCTGGGGGCAAAAATTGTTGATACGACGGTGCCGGCGGAAGCAGCGGTCGGCAGGGGTGGCTATGCCAATCATCTGTCCGAGGATTTACTGGCTCACGAGCGCGAAGCATTGCGGGCAGTGGTGCCCAATATGGATGTGATTTTCTGTGCGGCGCTGGTACCCAGCCGGGTGGCGCCCATCTTGCTGACTGACGAGATGGTGGCTTCCATGGCGCCGGGCTCGGTCATCATCGACATCTCCATTGATCAGGGCGGCAACTGCCAGCTGACTGAACCCGGCGAGCGTTGCGTAAAGCACGGTGTTGTCATCGAGGGCATCAAAAATATTCCGGGGCTGCTGCCTACCAGCTCTACCTGGATGTTTGCCCATAATATGTATCATCTGGTCAGCTATCTGGTGAAAGACGGGAAAATGGCGCTTGATCGACAGGATGATATCGTCACCGGCATCCTTACCACGATTGATGGTGAAATCGTTCACCGTGGTGCCCTTGAAGCGATGGAAGGAAAACGCGCATGAGTCCCTATGCCCTGACCCTGCTTTTCATTGGCAGTGCTGTAATCGGCTATTTTCTGATCCGCAATGTCCCGTCGCTGCTTCATACTCCGCTGATGTCGGGAATGAATGCCCTTTCCGGTATTACCCTGATTGGTGGACTGATTGCCGCCGCCAAGGGTAGCTTGATCCTTGCCGCCATGGCCATCATTCTTGCTGCCATTAACGTGGCCGGAGGCTTTGGCGTGACCGATCGCATGCTGGCCATGTTCAAAAGCGGAAAGGAGAAAGTTCGATGAGCGACGGACTTTTCTATTTGCTTGGCGGAATTGCCATTTTTGGGTTGCTTGCCGATATCGTCATGATGAGCCGGGTACGCCTGGCTCGTGCTGGGAATCTGATTGGTGTGGGCGCTGTGTTGCTGGCAACGATCGCTACCCTGAGCAAATTCGACCTGTGGTCTTCCCCTTGGCCGATCAGTGCACTGGCCGCCGGTGTCATCCTTGGGCTGGCAGGGGCTTACCGGGTCAAAATGATTACCATGCCGCAGACAGTGGCTCTGCTCAATGGATTTGGGGGGCTGGCCAGCGCTCTTGTTGCCTGGAGTGCAATCGATGCAAGTGGTCAGTTTGAGCGCAATGCTGCACTGCTGGCATTGAGCATCGGTCTGCTGACCTTTACTGGCAGTGCTGTGGCGGCAGGCAAACTGGCTGGCTGGCTGTCCCAGAAACCGGTGATTTTGCCCGGGCATGGCCCCCTGGCAGTGGCTTTACTGCTGGCCATGTTGCTCGGCATTGTTTTTAATTTGCCTTGCCTGGTGCTGATCGCTTCCGCTTTGTTCGGTGTGGTTTTTTCGATCCGAGTTGGGGGTGCGGATATGCCGATCACCATTTCTTTGCTTAATTCCCTCAGCGGTGTAGCTGGGGGAATTTCCGGGATAGCCATTGGCGATCCGGTGCTGGTCTGCAGCGGCGGCGTCGTCGGTGCCTCCGGATTGTTGCTTACACAGATTATGTGCCAGGCAATGAACCGGAAATTGAGCAATATTTTGTTGCCGCGTGGAGCGGTCACCGTGACTGGAAGAGCCTCTGCCGCCAGTGAGGCTCCGTCAGCTGAACAGCCTCCCTGGAGTGAAGAAGCGCTGGCGTCTGCCTTGTGCAATGCCGCGGATGTGATTATCGTACCAGGTTACGGCATGGCGCTTGCGCAGGCACAGGGGGCGGTCAAAAAGCTTGCGGATCGTTTTATCGAGCGGGGAGCGAAGGTACGCTATGCGATTCATCCGGTTGCCGGACGGATGCCTGGCCATATGAACGTGTTGTTATGCGAAGTCGATGTGCCTTACGAGATGTTGTTCGAGCTGGAGGCCATCAACGGTGATTTCAAAAATTGTGATGTGGTGATTGCTGTGGGAGCCAATGATACGATCAATCCGGCTGCCAATACAGCTGAAGGCACGCCGATCTACGGAATGCCTGTGTTGTCAGTAAGTGATGCAAAATGCGTGGTGGTCTGTAATCTGGATACCCGCCCGGGCTATGCAGGCGTGCCCAATGCCCTCTACACTCATCCGAAAGTGACTCTGCTGACCGGCGATGCCAATGCCAGCCTCGATAATCTGCTGAAAATTCTCGGGTAACAGTTTCTTTTAACAACGAAAAACACGAACCGACACGATTTTTTTTTCGTGTCTGTTCGTGTTTTTTCGTTGTTGAAAAGAATTACCCTAATCAGAAGGATTTTCCCAGGCCGATTTTTTGCGGGGCTTTTTCGTATTCCTGAAGAGCCTGCGGCAGCAGTTGCTGCAGGTTGGCGACGCGTTCTTCCCCGCCCGGATGGGTGGATGCCCACTTTTCAATGATTGACGGGCTTTTTCCGGCGCCGAATTTTTTCCAGAAGGAGATGGCTGCGGACGGATGATATCCGGCTCTGGCCAGCAGGATCAAACCGATGCTGTCGGCTTCATGTTCATGTTTTCTGCTGAAGGGGAGCATGACCCCGAATTCGGTGCCCAAGCCATAGATGGTTTCCCAGGTGGCTCCTGCTCCAGCGCTTCGCAGACCGAGGGTGCCGAGTTGCTGAAGTTGCGCCCAGCTCATGCGTTCGCCGCCATGACGAGCCAGTGCGTGCGCTATTTCATGCGCGACGACCGTGGCCAGTTCCGCTTCATTGGCCGTGAATTGAAAAATACCGCTGTAGACGGCGACTTTTCCGCCTGGCAGGCAGAAGGCATTGGCGTCCTTGCTCTCCAAGACCACAAATTCCCACTGGTAATCGTCTTTCTGAGCCACTTTGCGGATGGCCTCGCCGACCCGGTTCAACGATTCAGTATAGGTCTTGTTGGTCGATCGGGGATATTCTTTTTTGTATTCCGCATAAGCCGTCGCCCCCAGCTCATTTTCATGATTTTCGCTGCTCAACAGAAGCTGTTTGCGTGATGAAACCGGCACCGTCCGGCAGGCCGTGCCGACAAAACAAAGCAACAGGCAAAGACAAGTTAATTTGAAATACATCATATTCATTTTTGCCCCCTGGGTTGAGGATACTGGCTTGAAATCTGACTTTCCTTTAGTATAACATTTTTATTTTTTTTAACCACGAAAAGCACAAACAGGCACGAAAAAATGTTTTCGTGCTATCAGCCAGAATCTTGTTTTTTGTGAAAGAGTTTATTTGCAATGGAAATAGACTGGACACGGACTAAACACGGACGGGACACGGACTAAACACGGACAAATACGGGAACGGGGATATCCCATAAAATCCATAAAAACAACAGTCAAATTGATCCTTTCACAGGCCGTCCGTGTCCCGTCCGTGTCCCGTCCGTGTCCCGTCCGTGTCCCGTCCGTGTCCTAACAATTGGGTTGTGGACGCCAGTCCACCCCAAGACTTTTCGTGTATTTCGTGGTTTAAAATAATCAACATATTTGCCTGGAGTCCTGGGTACGGGATTTTTGCTGTTTTGGTTGCATATTTTCCCGTTCAGATTACATTAGTCCAGGGTCCTCATGCATTAAAAATATCATGTTGTATTGACTGGTTCTGTTTTTTTTTCAGTGTGGAGAATTTGATGGCAATATTATTCGGAGCAGGATCGGATGTTCCGCCGGAAGAGAGCGACCGCTCGTTTAAGTTCCGGCGAATTCTTATCTTATTGCTGTGCATTCTACTTTTTTTATCTTTGATCAAGTATAGTCCGGAGGATCTTGATTATCTGGCAGGGGGAGTGAGTGGTGTTGCCTTTCCTCGCAATCTGCTGGGCGTGGTCGGTGCCCGCATTGGCTGGTTTCTGATGGTCACCTTTGGCCTGGGAAGTTATTTTCTGGCGACTCTGCTTTTGTTGTGCAGTACCCGACGCCTGGTCTGGAGAGGGGGCTTGAGGAAAAGCAGCTTCGAGTATCCTGTTTGTATCCTGCTGGCCGGAGTTGGCTTTTCGCTGTTGCTTGGGCTGTTTCCAAAATCCTTTTCATCGCTCACTTCAGTACTGAACATTCATTCTTTTCCGGGCGGTGTGATCGGTCATTTTTTCTGTGCTGCCAATACCGGCTGGCTTTATCTGCTGCTGAACTGGTTCGGTTCGCTGGTCATTGCCCTGATGCTTCTGCTGATACCACTGGGAATTATCTGGTATTACGACTGGCATGAACTGGTGCGTAAAGCTCTGCACAAGGAAGCTCAAGCAGCACAGCTGCCGGAGGAGCCTCCTGCCGAAGCGGCGAGAGAGGAGTTTTCCACGGTGATTGCTTCTCCCCTGAAATCCCCTGCTGCCGGCAAAGAGCTTTCCGGGCGTGATAAAAGTGATGAAGACCTAGGTCCTATTCTGCGCAACCGTCCCGCGCCGGCGGTTCAGCCCGCTTCAGGGTCGCCGGCTTTGCAGCGTCAGCAGGCGGCAGTCTCTCCGCCTGTTTTGAAAGAGCAGGAATTGCCCTTGCAAATGCCAAAGCAGCCTGAGGCAAGACCCCCTGTGCCGCCATCTCCGCCTGCCCCGCCGCATCGTGTTGCGGTGGTTCCGGAGGTTGCGCCGGGCACACCCTATCAGCTTCCGCAGGTAACTTTGCTGAATCCCCCGGTTGAGGTTTCCACATCCGACATGCGTGTGGAAGTTGAGCAAACCATGCGCAAGCTCCAGGAAACCCTGGATAACTTCGGGCTTGATGCGGAAGTGATTGGCAATATTATCGGGCCACAGGTGACCTTGTTTGAGATTTCGCCGGCTCCAGGCGTGAATATTGATCGCTTCAGTCATATTCAGAATACCATCTGCATGGCTTTGGAGGCAGTCAGCGTGCGGATGCTGCTGCCGATACCCGGTCGGAATCTGGTTGGTATTGAAGTGCCCAATCCCATTCGTACCAACGTCACTGCTTATGAACTGCTTAATGACCGCAAATGGAAAGAGAGCAAGATGGAGTTGCCGCTTTTGCTGGGAAAAAACATCAGCGGTGAAACGATTCTGCTGGATCTTGCCCGTGCGCCGCATTTGATGATTGCCGGGGCGACTGGCAGCGGCAAATCCGTTTGCATGAATCTGCTGATCACTTCAATGCTGTTCAAGTTCAAGCCCGATGAACTCAAATTGATCATGGCGGATCCGAAGGTGGTTGAATTTCAGCCTTACAGCTCCTTGCCGCATCTGATCGTACCGGTTATCACGGAAGCCGAGAAAGTCAGTCTGGCTTTGCGCTGGGCGATTAACGAAATGGAACGGCGTTACCGTATGCTGGGAGCGGTCAAAGTCCGCAATCTGCAGGAATTCAACAAACGAAAGAAGACAGCGGAGGAACAGCTTGATGAAGAGGGCAATCCGATTCCGGAAAAACTTCCTTTCATCGTCATTATCATTGATGAAATTGCTGATGTGATGCTGCATGCTCAAAAAGAGGTTGAGAAGTGCCTGGCAAACATTGTTGCCAAATCCCGTGCGGTGGGCATTCACACGATCATTGCCACCCAGCGTCCGGATACCAAAGTCATTACTGGGACGATCAAAAACAACTACCCTGTCCGGATTGCTTTTCAGGTTCCTTCCCAAATCGATGCGCGCACCATCATGGATACCAAAGGAGCGGAAGCATTGCTGGGACGCGGGGACATGCTTTTCAAAGGGATTGGCATGAATGCGGAACGCATTCAAGGCGGCTGGGTCGATACCCCTGAGGTGGAAAATATTGTGCGTTTTGTTTCAGCCTTTGCTGAACAGGAGTTTGACGAATCGGTATTCCGTACGCTTGAAGAAGGTTCAGCTGAGGGGGGTGAGCCCGGCAACGGGAAGATGTACAGTTCGGATCTGGATACGGACGATGAGGAGGAGAAGCTGATTCGCATGGCCATCGACATCGTTCTGCGGGATCGTCGTCCGACGATCAGCTATCTGCAACGGGCTTTGAAGATTGGCTACAATAAAGCAGCCACGTTGATTGATGAACTCGAGGATCGTGGGATTGTCGGCCCTCAGCCCTCCAGCGGGCTGCGTGAAATTCTGGTGCTGGCTCCACCCGATAGTCATGATAACGAGGATGATGTACCCCCCTTTGATGAGCAGTAGTATTGCCCTCTACAGCTGGAGCAGCTGATGTTGAATATCCGAAACAGCGAAGAACTTTTTCAGCAGGAAAACAGGTCCCCAGACGAAGCGCCTGCCGGCAACTCATCCATGGCGGCATCCCCGGACAATGCTGAATTAAAAGTGCCGCCGCTGCCTGCCGGCGGCATTGTACCGGAAGTGCCTGGAAAGGAAGCCGCCTCCGAGGGTGCTTCGGCCATCGAATCCGGGGTGGAAAGGCCACTTGAGAATGCGGAAAACCAGGTCGTTTCGGTTTCTGAGGAGCTTTGCCTGGAGCCCTTGAGTTTCGGGGAGCAATTGCGTAATTTGCGTGCGGAAGCGGGCATGACGGTTGCGGATGTTGCGCTTAAGGTGCGCTCATCCCAGGCTTTCATCCTTAACCTCGAGAGCGGGGATTTCCACAAAATTCGCCAGCATGATCATTATTGCAAATCATTCATTGAGCGCATCTGTATGGTATATCAGGCCGATCCGGATGAATTGCTGGAGAAATTTGATCAGGAGAGTCGTGCGGCAGGGCGCTTTGCCAGTACGATTGAGAATTCTCAGCAATCACCAGTTTCTGGCAGTTCTGTTTTTGCTGAAGAGGATTTGAGTGAGGAGAAGCCGGTGAGTGCTGCAATGCATTTGCCGGCCATACTGATCAGCGTTCTGGTTGTCATGCTGATCGTTTTGCTGATCAGTGCCTGGGCCGTGAAAAATGTCCGGGAGCGGAAAAATGTTGAAATTCTTAAGGTGATCGAAGGTGATTTGCCGGCTTTGATCAAACCGAAAAAAGTTCCCCTGGAAGTTCTGCCGATACCGAATAACTGACAGCCTGTTTTTTTAACAACGAAAAAACACGAAAAGACACGAATTTTTCTTCGGAAAGTCACTAGTATGAAAACTTCTTTTGTTTCAAGGCAGCTGCCTTTGTTCGTTTCTTTGCTGTTGCTTTGCGCCGGTCTGCTTCAGGCCCAGGAATTTGAAGTGAAGATTCTGCTGGAAAATGCCCATGTCGGGGAGTTGCTGTTTGGTTGTCAGGCTGGGGGGAGTGCAGGATATGACCGGGGGAAAGATATTTTCTGTCCCCCTGGTGGTATGGGTGACACCGGGCTTGTCTGGTTTGCTGCACCGCAGGCGGAACTGCCAAGCCTTTATAAAGATATAAAGGACTGTGTCTTTCCTCAGCGATGGGAACTGCAGGTGCAGCCGCCTTTGCGCAAAAAACTGATTCTGAAATGGGTGCCGCAAGAACTTCCTGGGGAACTGGAATTTCAACTTGCCGGAAACGGGGTTGATCTGGATATGAAAAAGACGTCAGAGCTGACCATTTCTGCCAAGGGGTCTTTGCAGATCATCGTCCGTAAAAATCAACCTGAAGCAACAATAGAAAAGAAGTGATTATGTCAAAAAAAGCAGTAATTTTCGGTGGCGGCAATATTGGCCGCGGTTTTATCGGGCAGCTTTTCAGCGAGTCCGGCTATGAAGTCACCTTTATCGATGTCGATGCGGAACTGGTCGCCGAACTGAACCGGAAACGCTCTTACCATCTGCAGATTGTCAGCAATGATGGGGCTCAGGATCTGGAGATTGGCCCTGTTCAGGCAATCCATGGCAATGATTCTGCCGCTGTGGCGAAAGCAGTTGCAGAAGCGGAAGTTGGCGCGACGGCCGTTGGCGCCAATGCCTTGAAATATATTGTCGGCAATCTGGCTCGAGGACTGGCGCTGCGGACTGCGAACCATGCCGCTCCGATTAATTTCATCATCTGTGAAAATCTGCATGGAGCCGCTGCGCATATACGCAGTCTTACCGATGCGGTGATGGAAGAGGGCGGGAAAGCTTATCTGGCTGAAAAGGTCGGTTTTGTCAATACGGTGATTGGCCGGATGGTGCCGGTTCCGACGGCGGAAATGCGTGCGGAGGATGTCAGTCTGGTTCGGGTTGAGGCCTACAAGGAACTGCCGGTTGACCGGAAGGGATTTGTCGGGGCGATCCCAAAAATCACCGCCATGACTGCGTACGATGAATTTGAAGTTTTCACGGCTCGCAAACTGTATATTCACAATTGCGGCCATGCTCTGATGGCTTATGCGGGCTTTCAGCGCGGGTATGAATTCGGCTACGAAGCGATGGCGGATGCCGAAGTGCGGAATTTCATGCAGGCTGGTCTGCGTGAGAGTGCAGCAGCTATTTGCGCCACATTCAAAGCCGATCCAGCCTGGCTGAATGCCCATGTCGATGACCTGATGTTGCGATTCAACAACCGCATGCTGGGTGACCGGATTTTCCGCCTGGGCAAGGATCCAATCCGCAAACTGGCTTTGGAAGACCGCTTGACTGGTGCCGCAAAGCTGGCCGCCGATCAAGGCTTGAGTCCCAAGAATCTGGCTTGGGGGATGGCCGAGGCATTGCGTTTCAATCCAGCAGATGACCCGGCTGCGCAGATGTTGCAGAAGCGGATTGCGGAAGCAGGGGTGGAAACGGCGTTTCTCGAGGTCAGTGGTTTGCAGAAAAATGATCCGCTGACTGCCATGGTTCTGAAGGCCTACGCCGAGCTGCAAAAGAATCCCCGGCAGCTGCCGCAGTAATGTTTTAGTTTTTATTACAACGAAAAGACACGAAAAAGCACAAAAAAAAGGAGTTTTCAATGCGTTATGAGTTGATGAATCCGGGTCAGATTCGTAAAGCGATAGCCGAGCGCTGGCCGGTCGTACTGCCGCTGGGGGTTTTGGAGTATCACAGTGAGCATCTGCCGCTGGGTATGGATACCCTGGCGGTGACCGAATCTCTGGCATTGCTGGAGAAAGAGATGAATATCGTCATCCTGCCGGCGTTCTATTATGGTGCCTGCAGTTTTGCCGTCGAAGCACCGGAAGGCAAAGGTTCCATCCATGTCGATTCTAATGTCCTGCTGCCGATGGCACGTCAGATCTTCCTGGGGCTGCTGAGGGTTGGCTTCCGCAATATCCACGCCTTCGTTCATCACCAGAGCGAAAACTTTTCTTCAGGCATGCCGACCGATCTGGCCTTCCGCTTTGCCGCTAAACAGATTATTTTCGAGTTTCTGGACAAGACGCGCGGCGAAGGCTGGTGGGGTGACAACAGCATGGACAGTTATTACACTGCACACGACAGTTTGGATGCCAATCCTTTCAACTGGATTCAATGTCACCCGCTGATGGATGCGGAAATTATTGCCCAGTTCCCGTTTGATCATGCCGGAGAAGGGGAGACTTCTCTGATGATGGCACTTTGTCCAGACCAAGTCGATATGAAACTGTTCTCGCAGGAAAAATGGTATGTGCGCAGTGCTGCCAAGGCCAGCAAAGAACTCGGACAGAAAGGCGTCGAGATGATCCTCAAACGCCTCCGCAAAGTCCTCAGCTGATCGGCAGTGGTATTTTTTAACCACGAAAGGCACGAAAAGTCACGAAAAAAATTCATGGAACTGGCGTTGACTGCTGGCTTGCTTCGTTCTTTCCATGAATTTTTTTTCGTACTACTATCCCTCAAAATCTTGTTTTTCCTGAAAGATTTTTTTGGAAGTTAATCCACAAGCCATTGGCAGACAAGTTCTTGTCTGACCGATCCGACCGATCTGACCGATCATGGATGGGATCGAAAACCTCTCCAACAACTTACCATTTACAACTTACAACTTACAACTTACAACTTACAACTTACAACTTACAACTTACAACTTACAACTTACAACTTACAACTTACAACTTACAACTTACATGGGTTGTGGGCGCCAGTCCACCCCAAGTCAGTTCGTGCATTTCGTGGTTAAAAAGAATTCCAGACCCGTTTCTGCTTGAAGCGGGTCATTTTGCATGGAGCGGGTCATTCATATGCAGCTTACAATCAGCGAATTTCCCTTGTCCCATTTTCAGGGACTGATTCCCTTGCTGTTGCGCTGTTTTCCGGAGTTCTGGAAGGAGCGTCTGGCTCTTGGTCGTTATTCATTTCCCTATGATTTGACGCTGTTTACCGGCAGCATTGGTGATCGAATGGTTGCTTGCGTTGGAGTCCATGAATATCCGGTGAAGATAAATGATCAGGATTTGCGGCTGGGGGGGCTGTGTGATGTTGGCGTCGATCCCGATTTTCGCGGTCAGGGATTGGCGCATCAGCTGCAGGATTTTGCCATCGAGTACTGCCGCAAGAAAAAGTATTGCGCGATGCCTTTATATACGGACAAACCAGGAGTCTATTTTTCCCGCGGCTGGCAACTCTATGAATCCAGCCGGGAAGGAGAAATGAGTGCAAGGCGATTTCCTCCTCAAAATACCTTTTCTTTGACCGATGCATGTATTGATTTCAAGAGAGATTTTGACAAGATGGAGGAAGCCTTTTCTCCGCAACTATTGCGTGCCTATGAAATGACTTCAATCTATTTTGACGGACGCAAATTTCCCGGAAAATGTATCCGTTCGGAGAAAACCTGGAACGAGCTTTTTGCCGATCCAAAACATCACTGGCATCTCGATAGACATGCTTATTTTCTGTATCGGGAGGAGCGCCTCCTCGAAGCCTATTCAAGGAAAAGTTATCGTGCGGTCACGAAATATCTTCCGGCTCAGGGCGGCCATGACGACAATAAAGTCATGATTAAAATCCTGAACAGGAAAGTCGCCGAAAAGTCCGGTCTGCTGGAAAATATTGCAAGCGGAAAACTCATTTTCCCGGCCGCCGATGTTTTTTGATGGACTTACACGGACGGAACACAGACGGGACACGGACGGAACACGGACGGAAAAAAAACCTCAGATTTGCGCGAAGGTCCATCCGAAAGAGCATTAACCTTTAAAAAAAATCGTGTTTATTCGTGTTTATTCGTTGTTAAAAATTGGGTTGTAGGCGTCAGTCCACGCCAGGTTATTCTGCGAAGATGAGAGCTGCGCAGCTGGGGCAGAAGACGACTTTGCCATTGGTTGTATCCTGGCAGATTTGTGCGGTCATACGCATACGGCAGCGTCCGCAGGCTCCTTCCATGATTGGCACGAGGCATGCCTGGGTGGGATTGCTATTGCGTCCGGAACGCAGGTGGTTATACTGGCGGAGCAGTTCCGGGTCTGCTTCAGCAGCCACCTTGTCGCGTTCGAGTTTCAATTGGGCGTATTGTTTTTCGCAATTTTCTTTCAAGGTCTGGTATT
>JAQVUB010000351.1 GCA_028699735.1 Lentisphaeria bacterium
CTTTTGGGAACTGCACCCCTGCAGATTGAAGACAAATTTGACAAAGCCATCTGGTAGTTTTTCCAGCCAGCTACAGGTTTTGTGCGAAAAAAGAGGAATCACTTTTCCCCATCATAAGGTTTCTTGTCATACGGTTTGTGCTGCGATCTAGAGAATAAGTTCTTATCCGACCGATCCGACCGATCCGACCGATCATGGATGGGATCGAAAAGCTCTCCAACAACTTACCATTTACCACTTACCACTTACATGGGTTGTGGGCGCCAGCCCACCCCAAGTTATTTCGTGCCTTTCGTGGTTAAAAAAGCTTTTTGGATGGGGGCTGTGTATCCGGCTTGTTTTTCGGTCTTAGGGGTTTATATTTTTCAGATTACCTGCATGATAAGCCCCGGATTTTATATTTCAGAGGGGGGCTGGAATTCAGAAAACAGAGTGGAGATTTCAGCACTATGGCTGACGAATTACAGGCGTTATTGAACAAGATTGACGAAGAGGGGCTGAAAAAGACCGAGGTCAAACGGGCTGCTCTGTTGTCACAGGCCAATAAAGAAGCAGAGAGCATTCTCGACGAAGCCCGCGAACAGGCGGAAAAAATCCTGGCGGATGCCCGTCGTGAAGCGCAGTTGCTCGAGCAGAACTCCGAGCAGGCTCTGCGACAGGCGGCTCGGGATGTGCTGCTGGGATTGCGATCGGAGCTGGAGAAGCGGGTTCGTCAGGCGGTTGAAAATCTGCTGAAGGACTCTCTGCCGGCAAAAGATCTGGCGGGGATTATCAGCAGTCTGTGCAGTTCCTATCTGAAAGAGCATGGGGAACAGGCCAGTCTGGAAGTATTGCTTGAACCGGGTCAGTTTGCGGAGCTGGAAGGGGTCGTCAAGAGTCGTCTGTCAGCGGAACTGCAGAAGCAATGTTCACTGGCTCCGGCGAAGAATCTTAGTGGCGGCTTCAAGCTTGTATTTAAAGGCAGTGATGTCCTTTATGATTTCAGCGATCAAGCCTTGGCTGAAGCAATAGCCGCTCACCTCAGTCCCAGAATTGCCGGCATCCTTACCGAAAATTTCTGATTTGGTTTTTCTTGATGTTTTTCCCGGGATTGATTCATGGCCTCCGATTTCTTTTATTTTATCAGTTCGCTGCCCCTTCTGCGCTTTGGTGAAAAGGTGGCACTGACTTATGGAACTTTTCTGAGCCACAGCATGGCTTGCCTGTCGGAACAGGAAGTCGCTGTGCTGGACTCGCTGCAACTTTGTCCGCCGCCACAGACCGTTTGTGCGTTGCCTGTGATGGAGCGATGGTATTCCGAGGAGTCCTATTTGCGTAATCTGGTTGCCGCTTATCGCGCTCGCAGCCGTAAGCTGGATGCCGCTCGCTGGCAACGTGAGAATTCGGAATATTCGGCTCAGCTGATCAAGCGCATCGAGGAAATCATGGCCTTGCCGAATGCCTGGGAAAAAGAGCAGGCTCTTGATCTGATACGCTGGCAGCGACTCGATGAATTGGGGGCAGGGCACCTGTTTGATTTTCCGGCTGTTATCGTCTATGCCCTGCGCTTGCTGCTTCTGGAAAAGCAGCGGCGCCGTGATGAAGAAGCCGGCAGCCGTTTTGCCGCTGAACTGGTGGAGGCTGGGCAGGAGCAGGCTGCAAAACAACGCCTTGATGTGGAATAAAACCGGCCTGGGCTGGCGAACCAAAGTCAATTTTTAACAACGAAAAGACACGAAAAGACACGAAATATTATCGGATAGACGAAATGAGTGAAACAATGTTGAGTGGAAAAGTCACCGGTGTCAACGGTAACATGGTCAGTGTCGCTTTTGACGAACGCGTGATCCAGAACGAAGTGGCTTACGTGATCACCGCCGATGGCGACCGGCTGAAAAGCGAAGTCATCCGCGTGCGCGGACGGGAAGCGGATCTGCAGGTCTTCGAAAATACCAATGGCGTCAAAGTCGGCGACGGGGTTGAATTTTCCGGGGAGCTCTTGTCTGTCGAACTGGGGCCTGGCCTGCTGACACAGGTCTATGACGGTTTGCAGAACCCCCTGCCGGAACTGGCGGAAAAAGCGGGCAATTTCCTGAAACGCGGCCTGTACATCTATCCGCTTGATCGCGAAAAACAATGGGAATTTACTCCTACAGTCGAAGTTGGCGCAGTGCTTCAGGCAGGCGCTCAAATCGGTACCGTCCCGGAGGGGATTTTCAAGCATAAGATCATGCTGCCCTTTGCCTGGCAGGGAGAATGGACCCTGAGCTGGGTGATTGAAGCCGGTTCGTACACGATCGATACCGTGGTTGCAAAAGCCGGCAACGGGCAGGAGGAGCGCGAAATCCGCATGGTGCAGACCTGGCCGGTGAAAGTGCCGATTTCCTGCTACCAGGAAAAACTGCTTCCGGTTGATCCGCTGGTGACTCAGGTGCGCGTGATTGACACGTTCTTTCCGGTAGCCAAAGGCGGTTCCTTTTGTACCCCGGGGCCATTTGGCGCCGGCAAGACGGTTTTGCAGCACGCCCTTTCACAGCGTTCCGAAGTCGATGTAGTTATCGTCGCGGCCTGCGGTGAACGCGCCGGTGAAGTCGTGGAAATCCTGCGGGAATTCCCGCATCTTCCGGATCCGCGTACCGGGCGCAAGCTGATCGACCGCACGATCATCATCTGCAATACCAGCTCGATGCCGGTGGCTGCCCGTGAAGCTTCCATCTACACCAGTGTAACGCTGGCGGAATACTATCGTCAGATGGGCTTGCATGTACTGCTGCTGGCGGATTCAACATCGCGCTGGGCGCAGGCTTTGCGCGAAGTCTCCGGGCGTCTCGAGGAAATTCCTGGAGAGGAAGCTTTCCCCGCCTATCTCGAATCCCTGGTTGCCGGATTTTATGAGCGTGCCGGACTGGTGAAACTGCAGGATGGCGCAACTGGTTCAATCACCATCTGCGGTGCAGTCAGCCCAGCGGGCGGAAACTTTGAAGAGCCGGTGACGCAGTCGACGCTGAAAGTGGTTGGTTCCTTCCTGGCGCTGTCTCGAGATCGTGCCAATGCCCGCCGCTATCCAGCGATTCATCCATTGGAGAGCTGGAGCAAATACAAGAGTCTGGTGCCGGAGGATCTGATCAAAAAGGCTCGTCGCCTGTTGCGGGATGGCAATGAAGTCAATCAGATGATGAAAGTGGTTGGCGAAGAGGGTACCCCGATCTCTGATTTTGTTGTCTATCTGAAAAGTGAGTTTGTCGATGCAGTCTATCTGCAGCAGAATACCTTTGACGAAGTGGACAGCGCCTGCGGCGCGGAACGCCAGATCAAAGTCTTCGGAAAACTGGTGCAGGTGCTCGATAAAAAATTCAATTTTTCCGACAAGGATGAAGCGCGATCCTATTTCCAGCATCTCAGGCAGCATTTCATCGACTGGAATTATGCCCCTTGGGAATCGGAGAAATTTCAGGAGCTGGAAGGGCGCATCGATGGGGCTCTTAAGAAGAAAACGGGTTCGGGCGAAGCAGGATTCTAAACATGGCGTGGATTGGC
This sequence comes from Lentisphaeria bacterium, assembly GCA_028699735.1. Classification (GTDB taxonomy): domain Bacteria; phylum Verrucomicrobiota; class Lentisphaeria; order Oligosphaerales; family Oligosphaeraceae; genus JAQVUB01. The sequence continues at coordinate 3,517 of JAQVUB010000351.1, forward strand.
ACGACCATTTTTTAACAACGAAAAAACACGAAAAAACACGAAAATCTTTCTGGAAAAACAGAAGTTTTGGATAGTAGAATAAAGGTGGTAGTCAGGGATGAGAAAAATATATCATCGCATCATACAGATCAGCGGTAACGTGATCACCATCGAGGCCGAAAATGTCGCCAATGGCGAACTGGCTGAAGTGCGCAGTGCCCGCGGTGTTTCGCTGGC
>JAQVUB010000352.1 GCA_028699735.1 Lentisphaeria bacterium
ATGGCAAATATTTCGGCAGTCAACACGTATTGTCCATAAACGCAAAGAAAAGTGTCTTCCTGCAGGTTCTGCATTTGCAAATGCTGCCTGGCATAGGCTAAATCCGGTTTTTCAACAAACTGGGTTAATTCCAGAGTCTGCAGATCGTTATCGAGCCAGGTGCCTGCTCCAGTACCGTAGTGACAGACTCTTTCCCCCTGTACCGGATACAAGCTGATGATCGATTTCTCTCCATGCCGCTGGAAGGCATCCAGGAGTTGTCCCGCGCAGCTCCTGTTCCCGTTTGTGACATAAATATGGTCGCTGAGCATCAGCAGAAAAGGCTCCTCGCCAACCCACTCCCTGGCGCAGTAAATTGCATGCCCGAAGCCCTCCTGTACCTCCTGCGTCAACCAGGTAATTTTTTTGCCCATGCGCATCAGGGCGGCTTCCTCGGTTTTGGCGGCATCCGAAAGCCGTTGATGGATTTCAGGCTGAACGGGCTCAAAAAGTGCGGAAAAGGTGCTTTCATCCCCCGGTCGGACGATCAGCCCGAGCTGCTCGATCCCGGCAGAACAGGCTTCTTCGAGCAGACGTTGCAGGAGACTGCAGCAACGACCGTCCGGCGTGATGACCGGAAACAACTCTTTTTTGACTGCCTTGCTGGCGGGAAACATCCGGGTGCCCAAACCGGCCAGAGGAATCAGGGCTTTTCGGGGGAGCTTTTGCGACATTGTCTTAATAAATCCGTTGAGAAAAGAAGCTATGTCAACTTGGTTTCGAAAAATCTTCACCTTCAAGAATAAAAAACGCATGCCGCTTTGGCTTGCCTGGCCTCTGGCTATGCTGGGCAGGCTGTTTTTTTTCACTTGCCGGGTGAAAATCGAAGGATGTTCAGAGCCATGGATTGTTAATGTAGCCTCTCCTGCTATTTTTGCCTGCTGGCACAACCGGGTCATCTTTGGAGTACCGCAAATGCCCCTGGCCTTGCGAAGGAATCTATCGCTGCTGATCAGCGCCTCCAGAGATGGAGAATATATTGCCACTCTGGCCAAGCTCTTTCAATTCCAGGTGGTGCGTGGATCATCCAGCCGGGGAGGAGTGGCTGCATTGCTGACCCTGAAACGTGAAATTCAGCAGAACCGCTCTTTAATTATTACCGTTGACGGACCCAGAGGCCCGAAATACTGTGTGCATTCCGGAATTATCGCACTGGCAGTCTTGACAAATGCACCGATCGTTCCACTTTGCTTCAATTATTCCCATTTTCTGGAACTTAAAAGCTGGGACTGCATGCAAATTCCTTTGCCATTTTCAAAAGTCACCGTGACCTTTGCCCCGGCAATCAAAGTGGATCGTATCGACGATCAGGAGGCAACCCGGGAACTTGTCCGCAAGGAACTGTTGCAGATCACCCGTGACCGCAAAAAAGATTCCTCCGAGGTGTGATACGGATAAGCACAGCGCTTGTAAAGCGTCCGTGTCCCGTCCGTGTCCCGTCCGTGTCCCGTCCGTGTCCCGTCCGTGTCCCGTCCGTGTTTTTTTCCCTTGATCATGTCTGAATTGAATCCACAACAACAACTTGCTGTCGATACATTAACGGGTCCTCTGTTGCTTCTGGCCGGGGCTGGGACGGGGAAGACAACGGTGATCGTCCACCGCATTGCCAACCTGGTACGTCATGGCATCCGTCCGGAGGCCATTCTGGCGGTCACTTTCACGAATAAAGCGGCTCGTGAAATGAAAGCACGGGTTAAAGGACAGCTGGGCAGTCAGGCAGACAGCATGACTGTGAGCACCTTTCATGCTTTCTGTGCTTCCGTTTTGCGACGTCATATTCACCAGCTAGGATATAGCCGCAGCTTCAGCATTGCCAGCGACAGTTATCAAAATGGTCTTATCCGGGAAATTATGAGCAGCGAAGGACTGACCGGGAAGGGCTTCGATCCGGGAATGGTACTGCATCAGATCAGCATGGCAAAAGCTGCACTGAAAGATCCTGATCAACTCGAGAACGAAAAGCAGGTTCCATTACCGCAAATGTCCCTGCTTTACCGGAACTATCAGAAGCGGCTGCAGCAGATGGATATGCTGGACTTTGATGATATGCTGATGCTGACGGTTCGGCTCTGGCAGCAGTATCCCGAAATTCTTGCTCACTATCAGAAACAGTACAGCCATTTGATGATTGACGAATACCAGGATACCAATGCCGCGCAGTTGCAGATCATGTTGTTGCTGGCCGGCAAAGCAGGCAATATCGCTGTGGTTGGAGATGACGATCAGTCGATCTACGGATGGCGGGGGGCAGACCTTGGAAATATTCTGCAATTCGAAGCGTATTTCCCCGGCGCAAAAGTGATTCGCCTGGAGCAGAATTATCGTTCAACCAATACCATTCTGAAATGCGCCAACGCCGTCATCGCCCTTAACCAGGCACGGCGTGAAAAGAATCTCTGGTCACAACAGGGCGATGGAGAAAAAATACTCAGTGTATCCTGTGCCGATGAAAAGGCGGAGGCAGACTTTATCGCGAAATATATCCAATCGCAAATGCCGGAATTGTCCTGGAAGGACTTTGCTGTGCTTTTTCGTTCTAATCATCAGGCCAGAGTCCTGGAAGAACAATTTCGCAAATCACGAATTCCATACCTTCTCGTTGGTGCCAATTCCTTTTATCATAACAAGGAAATCCTTGACGCAATCAGCTTTCTGCAACTGATCCAGAACCCCTCTGATGATTTCAGCTTTCTGCGTATTGTCAACGTGCCCCCCAGGGGAATAGGCGATACAAGCATTGCCAGATTACGGGAATTCCGCGATATTACTCATCAAAACTTCAACCAGTTGCTCGATCATCCCGAAATCCTCGAAAAACTTCCGGAAGAGGCTGCTGGCAGCATCAAACAGTTCCGAGCGGTTCTGCAAAAAGCCCGTTCGGAATTCGCCCGACCCGGCCAACTCTTTGACAAAGCGACAAACTTCTTCGAACAAATCGATTTCTTTAACGGCCTGGGACGAATGTATAAACCCCGGGAAGATGCTTTGCGCCGACGAGACAACCTGATGGAATTTCTCAATTCCCTGGCGGACTTCGATGAAGAACACCGCAACCATAAGACATTGCAGGAATTTCTGGAAGCGATCTCTCTGCAGGATCATAGCGACAATCAGGAGAAAAACAAGAATAATGCAAGCGATTCCGTGACTCTGATGACCGTTCACGCTGCCAAAGGTCTGGAATTTCCCATGATCCTGCTGGCTGGCCTCGAACGGAACATCTTTCCGCACCAGCGAGCGGTCGAGGAAGGAAACGAGGAGGAGGAACGCCGCCTGTTCTATGTCGCCTTGACCAGAGCCCGTAAAAATCTACTTCTCTGTCATGCCGAAAAGCGTAGGGTCATGGGGCAGGTATCCGTCGTGAGACCCTCAAAATTCCTTTCTGAAATTCCGGAAGAATACATTGAATTTTGCAAACCCGCTGACGCGATTAAACCCTTAAGCAAGGAAGAAAGTCACCAGAGCCTTCAAGAATTAATCAAAGAACTGTCAAGTGATGAATGACTGTTTTTAACAACGAAAAACACGAATGACTTGGGGTGGGCTAACGCCCACAACCTAAGTTTCAGGACACGGACGGGACACGGACGGGACACGGACGGGACACGGACGGGACACGGACGGGACACGGACGGGACACGGACGGGACACGGACGGGACACGGACGGGACACGGACG
>JAQVUB010000353.1 GCA_028699735.1 Lentisphaeria bacterium
AGCCGGCGAGACACCGGCGCTCCATATTCCCTCCGACACATGTTGACAAGGAGGGAAGTGACCACATATGGTTGATGGTACGAGCATGAAATTTTCCTAAGCGATCTTTTACCTCAACGCAACAACCCTTAAAAAAATTTTCGTGCCTTTTGTGTTTTTCGTGGTTAAAAAACATTTTCCACAAAAACCCGATGTAATGCCTTCTGCGCCTTTTCAAAGTCATCCCGCCCCAGAATAAACTGCATATTCACCTGACGGGAAGACTGCACCAGAGCCAGCACATTGATCTTTTCCTTGTACAAGGCATCCGCAGCTTTGGACAAAAACCCCGGGCTGCGCATATTGCTGCCAATCACCGCGACAATCGCCACTGGAAAACGCTTGATCGTCGCCCCCGGAAAGCTGTGTCCTATCAGTACTGCACACTCATCCAGGCGCTGATTTTTCTGCGGCACGAAATGGGTTATCGTATTGGCATTGGTCGTTTTGGCAATATAGCTGATATTCGTATCGACAAAGTTTTTCATCAGACGATAGTCATAGCCCGGTTGAGAAACCATTTCCGGATCCATCACTTCAATCGCCTCAACATCGTTACGACCACAAATCATTTCAACCCGGGGCTCTGGTGAAATATAATCACAGGAAATCACGGTGCCAGGATGTTCCGGCTCAAAGGCATTCTTCACCCGGATCGGAATATGACAAAGCTCCATCTCCTTCGATGCCTTGGAATGAATCGCCTCCATATCCAAATCCGAAAGCTGATCGGCTATATCAAAATTGGTATTGCCAATCACTCGTACCTTGTCGACACCAATCAAGATCGGATCTCCGGTGCAAAGATGATACTCCTTGTGGATAATCCCTTCCCGGGCTCCAGTGATGACCGCCACCTTGCTGAAGGTGATTTCACTGTAACCGCGGTCAAAGCGCGTCATGATCCCTTCGTCGTACTTGACATAGCCGGTCACGATCGGCATCGTCGTGCTGAAATCAACCCCGTCAAATGCACGCCTGACTGCTTCATCAAAACTCAGGATTTCATCGACTTTCCACCCGGTCAGATCCATAAACTGTGCATTAATTCCATGTTTCTTGAGAATCAATGTGGAATTGTATGCACTATGTGCCTCTCCAACCGCGCTGAGTAATTCCCGCGTGGGAGGCAGATAGCTGGACATGGTGAAGTGGCCGAAGCTGCGCAGGCGCATCAGATCAAAAAGACAATCACGGATGCCGTCTATGCGCGTATTGACAAACTCATCCGCACGATCCTGATCCAGACCCAGCGCGGCAAACGACCGGTTATATTCCAGCATCCGCGAACGCACTTTCTCGAGACAGGATTCCCAGGCGCTGTCACCGATCGCAAATTTGCCGTATACTCCCGGTTCCCCGTTTTTTTTGTCTTCCAGCAGCATATTGGTAATACCGCTGTAAGCCGAAACGATAAAGATCCGGTTGTATAATTCATTCGGTTTGCGCTGACCAATAATGACATTATTCATGACCTCCGCAAACCGGGACATCGAGGTCCCGCCAACCTTTTCCACTGTATGATTGTTTGCCATCGTTGCAGTTAACCCCTGTTAATTTTGCTGAAAAAAGTGTTCGAAAACGTAAGGCGTCAAGTGAAACTTGGCGGCAGATTTTTTTAACAACGAAAAACGCGAACTGACACAAAAAAAATCATAGCAGTGACGTTAACTGCCTGCATGAATGTATTTGCCATGATTTTTTTCGTGCCATTTCGTGTATTTCGTTGTTATATAAACCTCTGTCACCCAGCTTGACATGTTACGCCTCAGGGTGTCACAATCTGCGGCATCGGAAATTTCGCCGCTATGGCGCTGACTTCTTTGCGAACAGCAGCGTAAACCTGTTCATCGCCGACATGCTCAGCGACCCGGGTCATCAGCTCCGCTATCTGAACCATTTCGGGCTCTTTCATGCCACGCGTGGTGACTGCCGCAGTGCCGACCCGGATTCCACTGGTGACTGTCGGCTTGGCCGGATCGAACGGAATCATATTCATATTGACGGTGATGTCAGCATAATCCAGGGCTGTAGCCATATCTTTGCCACTGACCCCCTTTGGACGCAAATCCACCAGCATCAGGTGATTGTCCGTACCCCCGGATACAATCCGGAACCCGCGCTTCTGTAATTCCGCAGCCAGGCAGGCCGTATTCGCCACAACCTGCTTCTGGTATTGCTTGAATTCTGGCTGCAGAGCTTCATGAAAGCAAATCGCCTTGGCAGCGATGATATGCATCAGAGGACCACCCTGAATGCCGGGAAATACCTGAGAATTGATCTTCTTGATCAGACTCTCCCGGCAAAGAATCAGACCGCCACGGGGTCCGCGCAAAGTTTTATGAGTTGTAGAAGTGACAATATCGCAGTAGGGCACCGGGCTCGGATGCAAGCCCGCAGCGACAAGCCCCGCAATGTGCGCCATATCCACCATCAGATATGCGCCGACTTCGTCGGCAATCTGACGCAGTCTGGCAAAATCAATGATGCGAGGATAAGCGCTGGCGCCGGCCAGCAGCAGCTTCGGCTTGTGCTCACGCGCCAGTTCAGCAATCTGATCGTAATTCAGGGTTTCAGTCTTGGGATCAACACCATAACCGATAAACTGATAGGTTCGTCCGCTGAAATTGACTTTATGACCATGCGTCAGGTGTCCGCCATGATCCAAACTCATCCCCAAAACTTTGTCGCCGGGCTCCAGAATAGCAAAATAGGCCGCCATATTGGCCTGACTTCCCGAGTGCGGCTGCACGTTGGCAGCTTCTGCACCGAAAAGTTTGCAGGCTCGTTCGATGGCCAGCGCCTCGACTTCGTCGACATGCACGCAGCCGTTGTAGTACCGTTTGCCCGGATATCCCTCGGCATATTTATTGGTCAAAACTGATCCGGCTGCCGCACGCACTGCAGTACTGGCAAAATTTTCTGAGGCGATCAGTTCTAGGCCGCGGTTCTGCCGAGCCTGTTCCCGGTCGATGATCGCCGCCACTTCGGGATCAACACCGCGAATCGCCGCGATCTCATCATAGCTGTTCTGTTCAATCTTCCGCAATCGGCGGACATGACGCTCTTCCTGGCTGAATTTCTCGCCCAGCCAGGACTCGACAATCGCCAGCATCTCAGCATCACTCATCTTGTCACCGCCAGTAACCAGAACATTGGATGCATTATGGCAACGGCTCAAACGAGCCTTCTCGACCGTCTCCACCAGAGCCGCACGGATGCCATGAAAACGATTGGCATTAATCGACATGCCAACACCACTTCGGCAAATCAAAATACCACAGTCAATCTCCTTGCGCAACAGAGCCTTGCATACACGCGAAGCAAAATCCGGATAATCATCTTCGGAATTCACCGCGCAGGGTCCGAAATCAACAATCTGGATATTCTTTGCTGATAAAGCTTTTTTGAGCATTTCCTTCTGGCCATAGCCACCATGATCCGTGCCTATGCCTAATTTCAAGGTACCCTCAACCAAATGCCAGTCTGCCAACTTCGTCATAAACTGATTCCTTAAAACTGAATGGATTGCTGATTCGCAGAAAAAAAATAATGTAATATAAATCAGCCATTTTGCGAATCAGAAATTCAAGTTCGCACGCCAATTGCGCAGTGCATTTTTTTTAACCACGAAAGACACAAAATGAC
>JAQVUB010000354.1 GCA_028699735.1 Lentisphaeria bacterium
AGACCGCGGCATTCTCGGCTATGTCATCGGCGGTGATTATCTGCCCGGACGTGCTGCAGCCGTCGTTTCGCCGCCGGTGGATTGTTCTCAGGCGCAGATTGTCGAACTGTCGTTCTGGCGCTGGCTCGGGGTCGAAAGCAATGACTGGGCGGATGCCTCACTATCGGTCAGCAGCGACGGGCAGGACTGGCATCCGGTCTGGGCCAACTCCGCCACCGATACAGCCGATGATCAGTGGCAGCAGATGGTTTTCGATCTGACTCCCTGGGCTGCCGGCAAAGCAACGGTTTTCATCGCCTTTGACATCAGCAGCGTCGAACAGGCTTTCCCCTTCTGCGGCTGGAATATCGATGACCTCAATCTGGCTTCCGCTGCCGAAAAACTGGCAGGCATCTTCCTGCAAGTGGACCGTCAGGACATCGAAGTCGGCGATGTTTTCAACGTGGATGTCTTTGTTCAGGAAGACCATCCGGATGCGGCAGGCCTGCTCGGCGCTTCCGTCCGCCTCGATTTCACTCAGGGTCTGTCGACCTACAACGGATCCAGTACTGTGAGCAACTGCGTGCCTTCTTCGCCCTGGAACCGTCTGCGCCGCGGCACACGCTCCGGCAATGTCCTGACCGAACTGGGGGGGCTGACGGAAAATCCGGGCTCGGGCAACGGAGAACCCGTGCTGCTGGCAAGAGTGCCGATGAAAGCGGTCAGTGCCGGCACCGCCCGCTTTGAATGCACCCCAGCCTCCGCTTTTGCACTGCCCAGCCCCTTCGGGCAGATCGGCGCATGGCGTATCGCCGGGGCTGTCCTGGAGGTGAGTATCGCCACGGATGCCCTCGAACCGCTGGCCCGACTCACCCTCAGCGGACCCACCGAACCGGTCGCCCTGGGTAACCTCTTTGAAATCCGGGTGCAAGCTGAAGAATTGGCCTCCACCGCAAATGGTTTCCTGGGCGGTCCCTTTGATCTGTACTTTGATCCCGATCATGTTTCCGCCCCGGATTTTTCTGCGGCAACCGCCATTCAGGCGCCCTATAAGGATGAATCGCTCGGGCTGGTCAGCGGAACTTTGCTGGAAAACCGGATTGACGAACTGGGCGGCGCAACGGTTAAAAGCGGCTTTGGCAACGGCTCCAAAGTGCTCTATGCAGTGATATCCTTCCAGGCCGGCAGCCTCGGAGAATGTATTTTTGAAGCAAAAGCCGGCAGCAGCGGTCTGACTTTGACGACGCCAGTCGGACAGCTCCCCTTCTCGCGCATCGACTACGGGCTGCCCTTCGTCGTCGATATCCGCCCGAATTATACGGTCACGGTTGGCGGCGGCAGCGCCAGCTCCGGCAACTGCTATGAAGGCCAGATCATAACGCTGACTGCGAATAATCCCCAGCCCGGCTGGGAGTTCAGTCTCTGGGATGGTGATGAAAGCAGCCTGGCGGCATTGGCCAGCGCAATCCAGGCGTCGACTTCGCTGACCGTCCCGGGTGCACCAGTCTCCTTGAATGCCGTGTACCGGAAAATCGACTACAGCCTGACGGTCAACAACGGCAACGGCTCTGCCACCCCGGTGCATATCGGCGAACAGCTCCAAATTTCCGCCAATCCTCCGGAAACCGGCAAAACTTTCGACCGCTGGACGGGTGACATCCAGTATCTGTCCGATTCCTCTGCTGCAACCACGACGGTTACCATTGCCACCGCCAATGTCGCGGTTACGGCAACTTACCGCAATATTCTGTATCGCCGGGAAATCATCAACGGCAGCGGCGATACCGAATCGGCAATTTACGGACAGACCCTGCCGGTCAGCGCCGACCCCGCTCCGCCAGGCTATGTCTTTTCCCAATGGGTGGGTTCTGAAGAAGACCTTTTCCTCTTAGGGTCGAGAACTTCTCCGAACACCAATATGTTCCAGCCTGCCCGTGATGTCGTCCTGACAGCCTCCTACATTGCTATAGATTACCAGCTTACTGTCAATCAAGGCAGCGGCACGCAAATCGCCAATTACAATTACCAGGATGTCATTCCGATTGCAGCGGATCCTGCTCCGGTCGGCCAGGCCTTTTCGCACTGGACTGGCGACACCGCCTGCCTCAACGATGTCTTTGCGGCTGAAGCGACAGTTACCATGCCGACTTCTTCTGTCACCCTGACGGCTGTCTTTAAAATGGTGTATTACACGCTGCTGGTGGTCAACGGCACTGGCAGCGGCAGCTATACCTATGGCAGCCAGATTGACATTGCCGCCGACCCCGCCCCGCCCGGCAGCCTGGGGTTCTCCGGCTGGAGCGGTCATGTGGGAACCCTGGCCGCGCCTGCCCAGCCCTCCACCACTCTGACCATGCCGGCTGCGCATACCGCAGTCATCGCCATCTATGGGGATTCTGCAGAAATCAACACCTTTGAACTGGCCATGAAACAAGGCTGGAATTGCTTTGCCGTACCGTTTGAGACCGCAAACCCGGTGGGCACCTTGGACTCCAAAGGCCATCCGATCACCATGATCTGGCGCTGGGACAATATGTTCATACCCCCGCTCAAACCCGATGGAACCAGCGCCAACACCATACAGCCCCATATCGGACACTGGATCTTCTGCCCCGAAGACTGCCGCCTGACCTTCACCAAATGGCAGCAATAACTCCCGTCAGACGGGTCAGACGGGTCAGACGGGTCAGACGGGTCAGAGAAATTTCAGCGCTAGCGCCCCCGCCGGCAGAAGGCATCGCACTTCGCTTTCATCACAACACAACAAGAACCCCAAAAAAAATCTCAAAATGGTTAATGACAGTATTCTATTTTAACCAATCGGCGAAGGAGCAATAATGTTTCTTACTGAACTCATCAAAAGGTACGAGGGGAACCTGATTTTGACAGCAGCAGATCTGCGGGGTGCGGATGCTGTACGCACTACCTGGGCATAACCGGAACCTTGGGATTTGTGGATGGGCATCGTATCAGAGTCTCCGCCGGAATGTGGAAAGTCTGGTGCAGCCGGCGAATCATGTTCAGTGAGAGATTTCGGCTGCCGCTAAGCACGGCGTATGCGCGGGCTGTCGAACCAAAGCAAGGCGCGATATCCTTGACTTTTAGACCGCGCTGTTCCATGATAAACTGAATGGCTTCCACTGGCGTCGGCTTGGCAATGGAATAATACTTGTTTTCGTAATCGGCAATGACCAGAGAAAGCAAGTCCATTTCCTCCGCAATTTCCCCGCTCGGTTCCGGATTTTCCATGGCCAGCGTTTCCAGCCTGTCCATGGCTGCATCCAGCTCATCATCAGTCTTGATAACCTTGATTTTCATTTTGCCTCCTATGAACAGATTTTTTAAAGGTTGAGTTTAGCGTATTCGGCATGTGTTCCAATCCAGGTCACAATCAAAGTTTCCTGCACATATACGGCAATCACTACCAGACGGAACTTATTGCCGCCAATATTGAACACCACACGATTCCTGCTGAGAAAACTCGCCGATGCAAATTCACGCTTGATGTCCATCGACGTATGCCAATGTGCAGCCTCGGCAATAGCCGTCAAGCTTCGCAACGCGGAACTGGAATCCACATGCGATTTCATGAACTCCTTTATGCGTTTTTTACCATTGACCCGCATGTATGATTCCATCCTTGTATATTTAGTATAGTACCATTTTGGTACTATGTCAAACGAAAGGCAATCTTTACCCAAAAA
>JAQVUB010000355.1 GCA_028699735.1 Lentisphaeria bacterium
CCGCCTTTGGTACCGACGATTTCGAAATTCATGACATCTTTTTCGATATGGTTGCAGAAAGAGGATTCGATTTGCATGATGGCGCCATTATCGAAGCGGACTTGTCCGACGCAGAGATCTTCGACGGTGTAGGTTTTCCAGTCCCAGCCTGGCCATCCGCTGACGACTTCGGAGGGCTTGTCGCCGATGAAAGTCCAGCAGTTACCGGAAGCAGCCATTGGTTTTGGTGCGCCCATGCAATAGTGAGCCGATTCGATGATGTGCACGCCGATATCGATCATCGGCCCGCCGCCCTGCAGTTCCTTCTGGCCGAAGACGCCCCAGTTGGGAATGCCGCGACGACGCAGTGCTTTGCATTTGACGAAGAGGATGTCACCGATATCGCCGGCTTCCCGTGCACGCATGAACATATCACAGGCGGGATGATAGCGCATCTGGAACCCGACGCAGAGTTTGCGCTTGTTCTTTTTGGCAGCGTCGATCATGGCCTGACATTCCGCCGGATTCATCGCCATGGGTTTTTCGGTGATGGTATTACATCCCGCTTCCAGGGCGGCGATTACCGCTGGTTTGTGCACTCCATTGGGTGTGCAGACATCGACGACATCCGGTTTGAGTTCGGCCAGCATGTCATCCCATTTTTTGTAGGTGGCCGTGAATCCGTATTTGTCACGCATGAGTTTGAGGCGTTCGGGTTTGATGTCACAACCGCCGACAATTTCAATTTCCGGAATCTGGGCAAGGGCATTGATATGGGTTTCACTGATGCCGCCGCATCCAATGATCGCCCAACGTAATTTCTTCTTCACTTTGGCCTTTTTCTGCGTCGCAAACGATTCCGTCCCTACTGCACTGTTCTGTGACATTGAACTACCCTTTCTGTTGCTTAATACGGAAGAATCCAGCCCGGATTTCTTCCAGACCTCATTTCGAATATGTGGCAAACGAATTGAAATGACTTATAATATGCTTATTTTATGGTAAAAATCAACAGATGAAGGCGGGAAAACCTATTTTTTAACAACGAAAAAACACAAAAAGACCCGAAAAATTTTAAGGGGGATATCCTGAAGAAGGTTTTATGCAGCATAAAATTTCGCATTTGAGCAATACGCCAGTTTCTCTGCTGGATGACGGGATTTTGCGGGAGCATTTTGCTGCTCAGCTGCGTGCCCGGCAGGACTATTTTTTGCGGCAGCGGGACTGGTTGTTGGGGGGCAAAGGCATTTTGGAGTTTTCCGACTGGCAGGATTATTTTGCCTTGCGACGTCGTTCGGATGGCAGCTGGTCTATCCGGGAATGGCTTCCCGGTGCGACCGGGGCTGTTCTGGTGGGTGAATTTTCCGGCTGGCAGGAATCTGGGGACTATGCTTTGCATCCCGTGGGTGATGATATCTGGGAAGGGGTATTTCCTGCTGTGTCCCTGTGTCATGGGCAGCAATATCGTCTGAAAGTTTTTTGGCAAGGTGGCGGTGGCTGGCGTATTCCCAGTTCCGCGGTGCGGACGCTTCGGCAGCCCGGTCCGATGGGGGAGACGGTTTTCAATGCACAAGTCTGGGCGCCGGAGCCATATTGCTGGCGGTATTCGAAGCCGCCTGAGGGCAAGTCTCCCCTGATTTATGAAGCGCATATCGGAATGGCTCAGCAGCAGGAAAAAATCGGCACTTTCCAGGAATTTGCCGAGAAGGTTCTTCCGCACATTGCTGCAACCGGTTACAATACCTTGCAACTGATGGCTGTCGCTCAGCATCCCTATTATGCCTCCTTCGGCTATCAGGTCGCCAACTTTTTTGCAGTTTGCGATTTATATGGGACTCCCGAGGATTTCAAGGCTCTGGTGGATCAGGCACACAAGCTGGGTTTGCGAGTGATCATGGATCTGGTGCATTCACATTCTGTGCGCAATGCACTCGAGGGGCTTGGTGAATTGAGCGGATGCCGGCATCCCTTCTTTCATGCTGGAGTTCGCGGTGAGCATCCCGCCTGGGGATCGTATTGTTTTGACTATGGCCAGCGGATGACCTGCCGTTTCCTGCTGTCAAACTGCCGGTACTGGCTGGAAGAATTTCATCTGGACGGATTCCGCTTTGATGGAGTCACCAGCATGCTTTACCGTGATCATGGGCTGGGACGTGTTTTTTCATCCTATGATGATTACTTTTCAGAAAATGTGGATATGGATGCCTGGGTCTATCTGGCTTTGGCCAATGAACTCATTCACAGGTGCTGTCCGGATGCCCTCCGCATTGCCGAGGAGGTCAGCGGCATGCCGGGGCTGGGTGTTCCGCTAGCCGAGGGAGGTTGCGGCTTTGATTACCGGATGGCCATGGGGGTGACGGATTACTGGTTTATTTTGCTTGACAAGCCGGATGAGAGCTGGTCGATGGGGAAACTCTGGCATGAACTCAGCAATCGCCGGCAGGACGAACGAACGCTCAGCTATGTCGAATGTCACGATCAGTCCCTGGTCGGCGGGCAGACTTTCCTGTTCCGTTGCCTGGGTGGAAGCATCTATGACTCGATGCATACGGATTGCCATCACCCATGGGTCGATCGCGGTATTGCACTGCATAAAATGGCGCGCCTGGCAACATTGGCCAGCGCCGGCCATGGTTATTTGACCTTTATGGGCAATGAATTCGGACATCCGGAATGGATCGACTTTCCGCGCCAGGGGAACAACTGGTCCATGCAGTATGCCCGCAGGCGCTGGGACCTGCGCGACGACCCCAGTCTGAAATATCCGTTTCTTCTGGCCTTTGAAAAGGCGATGCTGGAATTAATCAACGCGACAGCTGATTTTTTCAACTGCCGTCCGCAACTGCTGCACTGTGACGAAAAACAGCAGATTCTGATTTTCGAACGAGCCGGCCTGATTTTTCTGTTTAATTTCAATTCCACCCAATCTTTTTCCGATTATGCTTTCAGTGTGCTGCCGGGATCCTGCAGGCTGTGTCTGGACAGCGATGAGAAAAGATTCGGGGGCTGGGAAAGAATCGTACCGCAGCAGCGATTTTTCACCCAACCAGTCATCTGCAACGGCGGACTGGAAAACCAGATATCGGTTTATCTGCCCGCGCGAACTGCCATCGTTCTGCAAAAGGAAGGGTAAAGCTTTTTTTACAACGAAAGACACAAACAACACAAAAAAATTTTCCTGGGATCAACAACGCATTCTCGCAGTCGAGGCCATTTCCCATGAATTTTTTTCGTGTTGCTTCGTGCTTTTCGTTGTTTAAAAAAACAGCTTCATCTGACGCATTACCGCCAAACGCAAGAAAAATCCAATTTCAGTTTGCAGAGAGTCGGAAATGGGATTATTATCTATAGTGTGCCTGATTATACCCTGAATTCACAGTTCACTATTGATGTATGTAGTTTTGACGGGGGTGTCTTTTGGTAAGCCGAAAGGTAACGATTCAGAATTCAAAGGGGATTCATGTCCGTCCTGCGGGGTTGATTGTCTCGTCTGTTCAGGGATATTCCGGCAGGATTGAGATATGCACCAGCAGTGGCAAGCGGGCATCGTTGCATTCCATTCTGTCTTTGTTGTCATTGGGTCTGGCTGCCGGAGAGGAAGTGACTCTTGAAGTCAGCGGCCCGGAAGAGGAACTGGTTTGTTCGGATTTAGCGGCTACGTTCACCCGGAAGTTTGATTTTCCGCAATCGTGAG
>JAQVUB010000016.1:0-12952 GCA_028699735.1 Lentisphaeria bacterium
CATACAGGCATCTGCGTGATAGATTGCCCGGTCGTGCGGGCTCGGCAAGGCATTGCCTCCCTGGTATTTTTTCAGGTTGGCAGGGACGGGGCAGGATGCCGATTGCATTTACGGCATTTTCTGCTTCGCCATAACCTCCTGGCAAGGTTTTTTTACCACGAAAGGCACGAAAAGACTTGGGGTGGGCTGGCGTCCACAACCCATTGTTATCAGCTATCAGCTGTCAGCCTGTCCATCAAAGTCCATCGTCCACGTCCATAAGGTCCATCAGGTCCATAGGGTCCATAAGGTCCCTCGTCTATCGTCCCTCGTCTATCGTCTTTCGTCCATTTAACCTTCTTCGAAAAACAAGAAGTTGGGCCATAGTAGCACGAAAATTTAGTAGGAAAGCGGATAGCCCAACCTGATATTTCATCGCCAAAATTTGCTTTTTGTTGCCATTGGCTTGAATGACGACAAAATTTCTGAATGTTATGATCCACTCACCAACCTAACTCTAAAAAATGTTCGTGCTATTTCGTGCCTTTAGTGGTTAAATCTTTTTGGAGGTCCTCTAATTATCCAATTTGAATCGGCCCGTAGAACCCATGCATGGGAAGCGGCAATTTTGTACCGTAAACAAAGCCCTCTTTCATATCCCGGTCATAATAGGCAGGATTATCGGCAGTACGGATGGAAAGGGTATTTTCCCCTTTGCGCAGTTTTCCCTCAATCATGAAACGGCAGACCGGCCCCAGCGAAAGGCCGCAGGCACAGCCGTTCAAACAGAGTTCTGCGCAATCGCCAGCATGGGGAATTTGCAGCCAGGCAGCCGGTGTGCCATCCCATTGGAATGTTGCGTCATAGCGGAATTCTGCACATGTCCTGGTCAGTTTTTCTTCTAAAAGGAGATTGACCGGTTCGGATTGCTTACGCAGCAGGCGGAATTGTTCCTCCTGCGCTTCCCGGATATAAATATCGTAGCGCAGCGGTAATTCCCGGAATATGGGTTCCTCATAGGGGAAACGAGGAAAGTTCTCTGCCGTCTCTTTTTGGAACACCGCCGCCAGCAGTTGCAGCGGCTGCAATTTGATCCGCAGTCCCTGGGGGGTGTTGTCGCCGGTGTATGCTGTGTTCGTCCATGGGTCGTAAAGCAAGGCCGTTTCACCGCCGGCAGTGGAAACAAATGTTTCCAGTGGCGCAAGGCCGTCATTGTGGAACAGGTACAGGACACTCCCGTCCTTTTGAGCCAATCCATAATAGCGCAAAGAAGACAGCGCTGGCGTAGAGGCGCTGCGCAATCGCTGTCCGCAGGCGGACCGGATAAAATCCGAGATTTTTTCCAGGGGCACAACGGAGAAGCGATGCAGCAATGAAGAGATATCAAGGGCAGGGTTTTCGCAGCGCAGCGGCAGTTGGTCTGTGAAGATTATGGGAAGGCCTTGTGTTGCCAGTTCTGCAAAACGCTGCAGGAGTTTTTCAGGGAGCGACTCGGCCATCGGAACAACCAGCGCGCCATATGTCTCCTGGTTCAAAAGAAGTCTGTTATTCTTCACACTGGGGTTGTCATAAAGCGCATCCGAGGGAACAAAGTCGAAATCGATCCCTGCACGTGACAGTGCCATGGCCACATCATCCAGGCCGCGCATGGAACAAGCGGCCCAATCGGCTTCCGCGGCATAGAATACTGCCACATCGGCCAGATGAATACCCCTGGAAATCAGATGGGAGACCCGCTGTACATACTGCATCAGCGCACCGAATTGCCGGTATTGTGGATTCATTCCGCCGAAATAAAAAGTGGGCGCCATGTGAGTCATGCAGTACCCTGGAGGGGCTTTGCTGTCCTCATCGCAACTTTCGCGGACAGTTCCTGGCAGGTGCATGGAGAAGGCATGGGGGATGAAATTGTTGGTGCCGCTTGAAAGGAAATGATTAAAGATGGCGCGCATTACCGGAAGGCCGCACGTCCATCCATAGGCGCCAAAGACTTCGCAGACCACCCGATTCTGCATGTGTGGTGTGAGATGGGCCAGCGAAGCGCCCAACTTTGCCAATGTATAGTGGTAGAAGACTGAATTATATTCCTTATTGGAACTGTTGCATGCATGCTTGATTGTGCGGAAACCTGGAACGATCTGGTTCAGCACAATGTCCATCCCCGCCATATGCTGCCCTGCCATGGAGCGGAAAAAATGACCGCAGCCCCAGCCCGTATGGAAATGGGCCCCCTGGTCTTCCAGAACATGGCCGATATATTGAATTCCGTGCTTTTCGCACCAAAGGCCGATCTGCTGGCTGAAATTCGCCCGCCAAAGCGCTGTGATGACATCCATGTATGCCACACGAAAGAGTTCGCTGGCTCCATCGACTTCGTCCCAGAGTGCAGGCAGTTTCGCCATCACTGCCTGGAGAGGCAGGCCTGTTTTCTGCGCAAGCAGTTCCGGCAATGTATCCCACCAGGGGTAGATGCGCCGCAGTTGTCCCATGCGGTGGTCGCAGGAGTCATAGCCGTATTGCCCATCGCAGTTTCCAAAGGCCGGTTCGTCCGAGAAAAATCCGGCAAAGGTATTTCCGAAGTAGGGAGCAAAATGAGCATAGACCTTTTCGTGGATTTCGTCGATCAGGTGGCGGCAGGATTCCGGAGAGAGCATGGTGATGTAATTGGCGAAGAGTCCCTGGCGGGATGGGTCCGCAGTCAGCACAAAATAAACGCGCCATAATCCTTCAGGGAGGTCGAGGAGGCAGAGGCCATCTGTCAAACGATCGGTAAGGATGACCGGTTCACCAATGCTGTGACCGGTTATTGCATCGCGCTTAAAGGCGGAAACGGCCACGATTTGCTCGATTTCCGTATGGGCGGGCAGCAGCATCGCACCGGCACATACCGGTCCCGCAAAATCTGCCACTTCGATGCGTAGATTTTGTGGACGGAATTTCGCATTTTCCGGTTTGTTCATGGAGTCATTGGCGCTACCTGTGTTGACATGGGAATCATCCAGCAGCCAGAGTTTCATGTCAAGCTGTTTTGCGGTCTCCAATGCACAACCGAGAAGCTCCCACCACCAGTCCGTGCCAAACCAGTCACCACCCCGGTTCTCGAGAATAAATTCGTCAATTCCGGCGGCCTTTACGGCATGGATTTCCTCGGTAAGTTTATTCTTGCTTTCGCCTCCGTACCAGACCAGGGGCCGAATATAACTTCCGGTCGTGCCTTTCAGGCAATCTTGAAGATATTGCGGTATCATTTGCGTCCTTTGTATAATGCCGATTAAAGAAGAACGGTCGTTCCAGGGGGGAGTTCTCTCCGGGTACCATCTGGAAGGATGGCAGTGGCGGGGATGCCGCCGGGTACCAAGACACGCCAGCTGAGCTGTCCATCTTGAGCTTTTTCCCACTGACTTGTGATTTTTCCATGTGGGGAATCATAGGCGGCCTGCACGGGGGAGAAACGCTCGTCAGGGATCATTTGCAATAGGATCTTTTCGTGGGAATAATGGATGCCGCCGATATGGCTGGTCAAAAAGCTGGCCACCGTGCCGTATGCGTAATGATTGAAACTGTTCATCGAGGCATCAGCGAAACCCTTTTCACGCGAAAAACTTTCCCAGCGTTCCCAAATGGTGGTAGCCCCCTGTTTTACAGAGTAGAGCCAGGATGGATATTCTTCCTGCAAAACCAGATCGCAGGCTGTTTTTCCCAATCCGCATTTAACCAGTGCAGGCAGAAGCAGCGCTGTGCCGATAAATCCGGTGTTCAGCCGGGTGCCATTTTCCCGCACGCTTTTCTCCAAGGCGACAGCATTGGCGGCCAATTCATCTGACTCAATGATATCAAAAACCAGCCCCAATGCCAGTGCCGTCTGTGTCGGCGGAGAGACAATGCCGTCCCTGTCAACAAAGGCTTTCTGAAAAGCAGCGCGCGCCTCCTTGAAAAGGCGGGAAAACTCCTTTTGATCATCTTCCTGCCCAAGGACACCCGCAATTTCAGAAAGACACCTTGCGCAATGGACAAAATAGGCTGTGGCAACCAGAGAAAGGGGGGTCTCTACTGGTGCCAGCCAGTCACCAAACTGCTTTCCATTGCGGATATAAGCGTCGGAATGAGCCTTTTGCCAGGCAATCGAGCGCTTCATCGCAGCATAATTTTCGACAAGAATGTTCTTCCATCCGTAATGCCGGTAGAGCGCATAGGGAATCAGCACGATCGCATCGCCCCAGGCTGCAGCCCCATCAAGCATCCGGAGAATAGCCGGGGCGATCGAGGGAGCTGCCCCGTCTTCCTGCATGGCATCCCGGATATCCCGCAGATACTTCCGGTAGAATGTGCAGCAATCTGCATTATACATGGCAGTGGTAGCAAAAATTTGGGCATCGCCTGTCCATCCCAGTCGTTCATCGCGTTGGGGGCAGTCCATCGGAATTTCCAGAAAATTGCTTCGTTGTCCCCAGAGGGCATTCAGCCAGAGACGGGAAACTAGTGGATTGCCGCAGAGGAATTCTGCCGTGACCTGCATATCGCTGTGCAGTACCAGCCCGGTAACTTCCAGGGATTCCGGAGGAATCTTGTCGAATTGGTAGCCGTCAATTTGAAGATAGCGGAAGCCATGAAAGGTAAAAGACGGGCTGAACTCGCACCATTCTTCCAATGGGGCGCTGCAGATATAAGAATCCCGTGACCGCGCACTTCGATAATTCAGTGTGTAGAGCGTGCCATCATTGTCCAGCATCTCGCCCGTCTGAAAGGTGAAGAGCCGCCCTGGGGTTCCCCGCAGGCGCACCCGGTAAGTCCCAGTGAAATTCTGTCCAAAATCCCATATGCAGATGTCTTTCTTTGGATGAAGCAACTGCACGGGTTTCAGAATCTGCTGGCATCGGACGGGGGGAGCCGTTTTCTGCACCAACAGCGGGGACTCCTGCACCGGGCCACCGTCTGCTGCCGCAATCCAGCCTTTGTCATCATAGTTACACTTACACCAGCCCGGCATTTCCAGGCGGGCGTCAGCATCTTCCCCGTCATAGAGATCTGCAGAGAGGATGGAGCCGGTGAAGCTTTTCCAGGAGGAATCGGTGACAATGCACCCCGGCTCCCCCTGGTCATAGGTAAGTTCCAGGCGAGCCAACAGTTCCGGATGCGGATGATAGGTATTCCGGTAGCGGAAAATGGTCAGGTTTCCGCAACACCAGCCGTCTGACAAAACGGCTCCAAGAGTGTGTATTCCCTCGGACAGCGCCTTGGTCAGATCATAGGTCATGAAGGGAATCTGCTTGCGGAAATCCGTCCACCCCGGTGCCAGATAATCCGGGCTGATTTTCATGCCGTCGATATAGGCATTGAAGCAACCGCGCGCTGTGATGTAAAGCCTGGCCTTGTGAAGCCCCGGCCTGACACAAAACGTTCTGCGGAAATAAGGGGATGGCGCAGTTGTACTGTAGTTGTTGCGGTCGTACCATATCCAGTGCGCATTTCCCCAGTCACGATTCTCCAGCAGAGCCGTTTCAAAATGGACAGGTTCCGAGAAGTCTGACGCATTTCCTGATTGGTCGAAGATCTGCACGCGAGCAGTTCCTGCCATGCGGGAGGCAAGCGCTGCCCCGCCCCAGGGAATCCAGCGACACGCCGTTTCCTGTACAATCCCGGAGTCCCAGAGCACGGCCCCTTGATCGTCTTCCGCCAGAATCCGGAAGGCACTCTGCCGGGCAGCAGCAGTGTCTGTTTGTATGCGCCAGGAGAACTCCGGCTTGCCGGATGCCAAAAAAATGCGTTCTCCCTTCCTGGCGTCTATCTGAAGATCAACCGGAACTATAGTCATTGTTATCTCCATGTATAGGAAAATTGGCGATCTTAACAGTGCCACTCGATAAGCGTAAATGAACAACGGTTTCTTGGTGAAGAAAGGAACATGCTGTTCCCTCCTTGACTTGCAAATTTGTGTGGAAAAAGTCCAAAAGAATCCAAATGACATCCCATATTATATCTTTCCAAGTTCCCAGCCATCCCCATCGGGTAGCAGTTCTTAAGTGCCTTGACATCAAAAAAAACGAATTCATGTTATCTTATCGGCAGCTTACAACAGACCAATGGAGACAACATGAATCCGCTACAAAGTACCATAACTGTTATCAAACAGTTTTTCCAGTTCATGCCAAGAAATTTGATTCCTGCGTGTAATGCCTCACTTTTGCAAAGTAACTAGAGGGCGTCTAAAAAGCTTTTTTTTAACCACGGAACACACGGAATACTTGGGGTGGGCTGGCGCCCACAGCCCATAGTTATCAGCTGTCAGCCGTCAGCCTGTCCATCAAAGTCCATCGTCCACGTCCATAGGGTCCATAAGGTCCATAGGGTCCATAAGGTCCCTCGTCTATCGTCCCTCGTCTATCGTCCCTCGTCTATCGTCCCTCGTCTATCGTCTTTCGTCCATCGTCTATCGTCCCTCGTCTATCGTCCCTCGTCTATCGTCCCTCGTCTATCGTCTTTCGTCCATCGTCTTTCGTCCATTAAACCTTCTTCGAAAACAAGAAGTTGGGCCATAGTAGTACGAACACTTTTTAGACTTGGGTCGGTGAGTTGATCATAACATTCAGAAATTTTGTCGTCATTCAAGCCAATGGCAACAAAAAGCAAATGTTGGCGATGAAATATCAGGTTGAGGCATCCGCTTGCCTACTAAAATTTTCGTGCCTTTCGTGGTTAAAAAACCTTTTTGGACGGGGTCTATATGCAAACCCCTTGTGGTGAATAGGAATCCGGATGACTTTCATGAATGAGCATGTTTCTGTATGACTTTCTATGATTCTTCTTGCAAACCCGCTTTTGCAGCACTATTTTTCCGACGTGGTTCAGACGACTCCCCTCCCCACCCACCGGGGGCTGACCATATCCCTCGCTCGCGCGCGAGCCGATGGATTTGACAAATAACGACAATTCATGACATGCCTGCTATGCTTTGTTTCGTACGCCCGATGCAGAAATGGGCACAAGTCCTGTTTATTTCCAACAAGATAAATGATTTAATGTAAACGCCCTGTCAAAAACGGGTTTTGAAAAAAACGTTTAGTCAAGGAGAAAATCAGGCTGGATATGCCGTTTTTCGAAGCCTATGGGATGACTGTGTTCAAAATTTACTTACTCTTCTGCTGGGACAGAATGATCGATGAAGGTTGCCTGCAGCTTGCCCCAGATACCCTCCGGTTTAGGATAGATATACGCCCCGGTCCATTTCTCGCCGTCCAGGGAAAAGAGAGTCTCCGTCCCCGAAGATGCCGCGACAGTTCCCTCTGCGATGATTTCAAAAGCAAGTGCTGTCGGAGCTGCAAGATTGAGTATCTCGCATTCGAAGAGGTTTTCACCGGACTTGAGATATTTGGCGATATCGAACTGAGTGACAATCCTGTATTGCCGCGCTGTACCAACGAATTGCCTGTTGATATAAAGCTTTCCAACATCGTCCACAGTCACCCGGAGTGCAGCCTCTTTCGGAAGCTTCTCCAGCGTGAAGGTCTGTTTGGCGAAGAATGTCCGCATGTCACCCGATTTGTATTCGGGATGCGTCGTCCATTTGGCGTTGAAATTGACTTTGCTCCCAAGTCCATAGTCCTTTGACAGCACAACCTCCGCTGGGGTGAAGACGGGCGGCAGCGAAAACTCCACCGGAACATCGGTCACTATGGCAACGTCCAGAGGTTCTATTGTGAGTTCTTTCCCTGATCGCAAGCTGAAAGTGACGCTTGTCACACTGTTCTCGTTCACATAGACTTCAAAATCGTTTCCGGCTATTCCGCGCACACCGTCAGGCAGGGATTCCACATCCGTGAAGCCGCTGTCAATCATGCGGCGCGTAATATCTCTCATCTCTAAATTGACCTTGGCTACCTCACACCACCACTCTGAATAGATGTCCTTGCATCCCCTTCCGTACCAGATGATGCCCGTTGCACCGTGGGTGATCGCATTCCAAGCCATGAAGCGCAGATTCTTCTCGGCAGGACGAGGAAAGGTCGCGTCGGGTTTTCCGCCGCGCTCCTCATTCCAGGAAAAGGCCTGGAGAATCATCCAGACAGGCTTGGTGCCCCACGTCATGTCACGGCACATGTCCGTATAGTCGCCAATGCAGGAGATCGTCTTGTTGGGAAGACTGTTATGCGTATGCCCATCAGGGAAGGGATAGATGTCAAAGCCGCTGACATCGGATGTCCTCGAGAAGCGGCTGACAACCGAAAAGGCCTGCGACGGCTCGGTGGAGACACGCGAAATGCGGGGCGCATGATTAATCCAGGCAAGATATTCCGGCATGCATCTGAGCATCTGCTTGTAGTAAAAACGGAAATTATCGACTGGAAGCGCCCAGACCGCCGGCTCGTCCGACAGGAATCCTATAAAACCCGGATCCTTCCGCAGCATCTCACGGCTTTGCAGCAATAGATCGACAGTCTCGGATTCGGAACGCCTGCTGAATCCCCAACTGTTCCATGATATCCAGCGCAACCCGAACTTGCCCATGATCTCATGCATGTAATCGGCCATTGCCGGAAACAGAGGCAGCTGGGAGGCAATAAGATTGATGCCGGATTGACTGTATACTCGAAGCGCATCCATCTCCTCCGATGGCGTGCAGACCCCGATGGGAAATATCGTCTTGCCCTGATTGCGCAGATATCCGCGTTGGTCAAAATCAGCGCCGCGCCCGCACAAGTCGCCGACGCGGAACCAGTCAAAGTCTGTCAGCGTTCCACTGGTGAATTTCAACTCGTAGGCACCATCGGGCAGCAACGGAAGACGCAACGGAACAAGTGTGCTTTTCCGGACAGGAAGATTTGTCTTCTTCCATTCTCTGATCACCTTGCCGCTGACCTCCGACAGGACGATTTCAAGTTCGCTATTGGGAAGTATCGCCGACAAGGTTATTGCCTGTGGCACCTTGCCGGAGGCAAACCGGGCGTTGCGGGGCATTTCGACGAGGCGGCAGTGGTCTTGTGCGGCCAGTTCCGCCTCCGTCGGCTCCGGCTTAAACGGATTCTGACCTACCGGCCCGAGATAGGCGCCGTCAATAAGCAGCGTGCCGGCACCTTCCACACGGAATGCAGCATGAGCCTTACTGTAATCAAGCTCCTCCAGCGGGAAAATCAGGTCGATCTTCTCCCATCTGTCCGGCGCTGCAGTAAAGCTCTTGACAAGGCATTTCTTGGCAGTAGAGGATTCAAAGAAGAAAGTCCCCTTGCACGGTTCGCCCGTAGCACGGAAATACGCTGAGAACTCGACCTTGTCGCTGGGAATTAGCGGCTTGAGCTGCTCTTCAAGATTTGACTGAATCCACATCGCCGGCGGATTGACTTTTTCCTTGTTCGGATTGACTATCTTCAGGGAATTCCCTCCATCGACCGACAGCGTCTTGTCAAGCTCCAGCACAGCACCCGGAGGCACCAGCTTGCTCCAGCTTTCAGGAAGATTTGTATCTTTTTCCTGAACCAGTTCGAACGACGGGTTCTTCAATATATTTTGAGCATGAATAACAGCTGAAATCACGATAAGCACCACAACAACCCGCTTCAACATCTTTGCGCTTCCTTTCTTGAGTATTCTCTATGGAAATATCTACTCTTACAATACAACAATCTCAGACTTCCTTGTCCCGGACATTCAGAAACTTAGTCGTCATTCAAGCCAAAGGCAACAAAAAGCAAATTTTGGCGATGAAATATCAGGTTGGGACATCCGCTTTCCTACAACATCTTCGTATTTTTTCGTGCCTTTCGTGGTTAAAAAGCTTTTTAGACAGGGGCTAGTTAACCC
This sequence comes from Lentisphaeria bacterium, assembly GCA_028699735.1. GTDB lineage: Bacteria > Verrucomicrobiota > Lentisphaeria > Oligosphaerales > Oligosphaeraceae > JAQVUB01. Next base: position 9,772 of record JAQVUB010000016.1, read on the forward strand.
ACGGTGTGAGATTCATATTTTGCTTTGTGTTCACATCCACATGCCCGTCCCCGAAAACGACATTCATTCCGGTCGGATGCGAATTCATTTGGGTACTCCCGCAGGGCAGGAAATTGTTGAAGAGGAAAAAACGCCCCTCACCGACACCCTGAGAGGAAGTGGAGTCATCCAACAAAATCCGCCTTTTGAGTCCGTCTCCTATGACCGGAACAATGGCAGGAGAGATGTTATTCAACTGGCTTTCCATAGAGATGATCTTCTGTTTTTCCCCAGCCGTATCCAGCGGAGCAAATTTTCTTTGATTTCCGAGGTAGGGATTGTAGTTGTATGTCAGGGTAGCCTTGATCCAATACCAGGCGATGTATTTATCAGTGCTCGGTCTCGATGCATAAAGAGAATATTGTGGAAGCAACTGCACCTCGCTTGTACATACGAAGAATCCCAGCGGTTTTTTCGAGTGGAACCCGGGGGCCGAGTTGGAAGGGATGCCGCCGAGCGGGTTGGTTGGGGTAAAAGTACTGTTTCCGGTGCCGGGAATGGTGAGTCCGGAGTTGGAGCACAGCATGACTTCGAACCAGTACATCCAACTCGTTCCGAGGCTTGCCCATGCAGGAACAAAGTACCCATTAAAGCTGTCCGCATATAAGGAGGTCCACATTCCCTGCTGCTTCAGGGTATTTTTGCACTCAACCGATCTTGCCATATCCCGAGCCCTGCCCAGCGCAGGCAGAAGCATGGATGCCAGAATCGCAATGATCGCAATTACAACAAGCAATTCTATAAGGGTAAAATATGCTTTCCCGCCGCACCACAATCCCGCCCGTTTTAAGTTTGTTTTTTGTGCTTTCATTTTTTAGGACTCCATTTTTCTGTGTTTGGTTCTATCGTGGTTATTATTGGTAAACAACTCTCATTTTCGGGATAAGCCTGCTGACAACAGGATCATGAGAAAGAAGCACTGCATGTCTTTGAAAGCGCTTCGTCAGTCTTTGAACACCCTGATCTTGTTGTTGATGCATTCGAATCCTCCCCTTTGTGATCGGATGAACGAAACAGGCAAGACTTTCTTCCAGCGGAACAGTCGTCTTGCCAGTTTTGAGCATGGCCGCAGTCTGCTTCCCTGTTATGAGAGTTTCTTCTCAAAGTTCTGCCTTTTCTTAGTCAAAAATGAACACTGACGTCTTTGATTTCTATGCCGTCTGAACATATATTATACAGTGGAATAAATAAAAAAACAAGACCTTATTTTTTCAAAAACATGGACAATTCTCTCAAAAATAAAAAAGCGGGGAAAGAAAAGGTCGCTTTATCTTTGAACAGTTATGCTAACGGCCATCATGTAGCGGCTTTGAAATCCGTGCATTTCATGGATGAACAGCAGGACGAATTTTCTAACTCGAAAAATCATATGCATCATTTCTATGAGCTGGTGGTTGTTCTGCGTGGAGAGGGTTTTCATTTCGTGGAAAATCAGAAAATGCCGGTCTGCCCAGGCAGCGTGTTCCTGCTTTGCCCAGGCGAATATCACTACTACGAATATTCCAAACCGCTGGCATTGTTGAATTTCATGTTCGATCTCAAAAGTCTGCGCTCCCTCCGGACACAGCTCTTGAGCCTGCCCGGATATGAGCAGCTTTTCCGGCGCGGAACCCCGAAAATGGAATTGTATGTGGATTCCGCCACTCTCGCGCAGCTTGATGTCCTGCTTAACACCATCGCAACGGAAAGCCGCCAGCAAATGCCTTGGAGCGATCTTCTGCTGACCGCCAATCTGATCAATACCTTGGTGCTGATTTTCCAGAAGACATCGCAGGAGGAATCCATTCATGTCAACAGCGATATCAGCTCGGCGGTCTCCTATATGCTGCGTAACTTTCACAAAGACATCCAGCTGCCGCAACTGTCACGGTTGGCAAATCTTTCAGAAAGCTCGTTTTACCGGAAATTTCACCGCGAATTTAGGATGCCGCCGATGAAATGGCTGTTGAAACTGCGGATTCACAAAGCCATGGAATTTCTGATCCGTTCCGACATGACGATTGCTAAGATCGCAACCGCCACCGGTTTTTCAGACCCCTTGTATTTTTCACGTCAATTCCGTAAGATCGTAGGCAGCTCCCCACGCAGTTACCGCTCGAAAGATCACGGCTCCCTCCAAGTGGTCAAGGGCAATCGCACATTCCTCGAAATGAATGATTTAGAAAGCCGGAACTCATAAAAAAACTCTATAAATAGAGGGCGTCCAAAAAGCTTTTTTAACCCCGAAAGGCACGAAAAAACACGAAAATTTAGTAGGAAAGCGGATGTCCCAACATGCTATTTCATCGCCAAAATTTGCTTTTTGTTGCCATTGGCTTGAATGACGACAAAATTTCTGAATGTTATGATCCACTCACCAACCTAACCCTAAAAAATGTTCGTGCTACTATCCTTACATTTCTTCAAGAATTTATTTACCCCTGCGGGGCAAATAAACTCAAATTGTTTTTTGAAGAAGATTTAATGGACGATAGACGATGGACGATAGACGAAGGACGAAGGACGATGGACGATAGACGATGGACGATAGACGATGGACGATAGACGATAGATGATGGACCCTATGGACCTTATGGACCTTATGGACCTTATGGACGTGGACGATGGACGATGGACTTTAATGGACAGGTTGACGGCTGATAACTGATAACTATGGGCTGTGGGCGCCAGCCCACCCCATGTCTTTTTGTGCCTTTCGTGGTTAAAAAACGTTAAATTAAAGAGTATTGGGGGACAGGGTGCAGGGGACAGGGAGAACCTTCTGCCTCCTGCCAACTGATCAACTTTTTTTCCGGAAATGGATTGATGTTTTGCTTTGAGAGAGTAGAATAAATATTAGCCATTTTTTAGAATTCATTTTTGGGAGAGAGATGATGAAGGGTTTGACCGCCAAACAGCAGAATGTGCTTGATTATATTATGGAATTTGCCGAACTCGAGGGGATGCCGCCGACCATCAATGAGATTTCAGAGCATTTTTCGATTACTAATACGACCTCTTTTTCGCACGTGCGCTGCCTGCAGCGCAAAGGCTACCTTACCCGTTCCTCGAAAGCTCGCAGCCTGGCCGTTGTCAATGCCAAACCCGCCCGCCACTTTTCACTGACATTAAGCATTCCGCTTCTGGGGCGGATCAGCGCCGG